>CAIVPM010000297.1 GCA_903907815.1 uncultured Chitinophagaceae bacterium
GCCGACATCAATACTAATCCAAACTTTAAAAGCAATGATGCGTTAAAAGAAGCTATGGGTTATATACTCGGTATGGGATTTGCATTCAAAGCAAAACCAGAAGCTTTTGCCAGCAGCTGTTGTGCTGATAAAGCAGTGAATTAATTAGCTAATTTGATGATTTAATAAGTTGATAATAATACAATCTTTATTTCATTATCACATCAGCAAATTATCAGATTAGTTTTGATACTTCCAGTTGCGGGTCTTTCCCTCGGCTATCCACTCTATAGCCTGTGCTAACCTCTTGACTCTTGTTGGCTCTGTTTTTGCCTCTTCAATCCAATTAATGTACTCTCTTTGTTTAGCAACGGAGAAATTATTGAAATGCTTGTTAGCTGCTATATTTTTATTAAGGTGTTCTGTAAAATAAGATGGAATAGTGATTACTTCTGTATTTTCTTTTTTAACCTTCAAAGCCTTTATGCCATCCTCGTTCAGCTGCATAGCTTCTTTTAAATAAGAAATTATTTTCTTGTCAGATGGTAGGTCTTTTACACTTGTTAATCTTCCTAAATGTCCCATAGCTACTTCACTTTCTGCATTTCTAAGTAATATAGGATCTTTCATCAGGGCTGCTTTCCAGAAACCAAAACTGCAATGCTGTTTAAAGGCAGCCATATTGCATAAAGGTCCTTTATAATCGAAGAACGGCATCCCCCACTTTATCTTTTCTTCTACACAAGGACAGGCTTGATGTACCAGCTTCCGTAAATGAATTAGAATTGTTTTTGCAAAGGGAGCCGATTTTTCTATATAAGCATTAATAGCAGGATTCTCTGTCATGAAATAATAATTGACTAAATATGTATCTGGAAGCCTACTCCCATTGCTATAGAATTTTGTTGAGGATTACCTTCAAAGGTTGATGTAGAATACCCCAATGTAATTTCAATAGCAGTATGTTCATTAAGGAAAACAGCAGGACCCACTTTTATACCATACCCAGATACATGAATATTAGTATTTCCAGAACTTTGACTACCAAAAGTATACCATGCTTCAGAGAAAAGCTTCGAGCCATTTCTTCCTAATGGAACAAAATAGTAACGAATGGTTGGATCGAATTCTACAATTGAAACATTAGATGAGCCGGTGGCAGCTATAGATACATAACTCAAAGCTGCTCCTACAGCAAAATCTTTCACAACAAAATGCTTAACGGAAGGGGAAATAGTAATAATAGTTTCCGATACACTATTACCATTATACTTTTCAGTAGTGGAAATAGAAGAAAAACCTATACTCCCACCTATCATCCATTTGCCTTTTTGGGTTTGTGCAGTACATACACATGCATAAGCTATAATGGCAGTGATAATAATTAGTTTCTTTATCATTTTAATGGTTTTTGTTTAATAAAATTAAAACGAACAAGACACAGTAATATTGTAGTAATAGCTTATTGTTTGTTAATTATCTCTTTGCTATAAAATTTCTTCTGCAACCAGAAAGCAACATTTACCAGACCTATCAATGCAGGCACTTCAATTAATGGTCCAATAACACCAACTAATGCTTCGCCACTGTTTATGCCAAATACACCAATTGATACTGCTATTGCCAATTCAAAGTTATTACCCGTTGCGGTGAAAGATATGGCTGCATTCTTTGAATAATCTGCTCCCAGTTTCTTAGCAATAAAAAAGCTTGTTAGAAACATGATAATGAAATAAATCATCAGCGGAATTGCTATCAGCATTACATCAAATGGCAATTGAATAATAACTGCTCCCTTTAAGCTAAACATTAATACAATAGTCAGTAATAATGCTATTAAAGTGATAGGAGAAATGGCAGGAATAAAACGTTCATTAAACCAGGCCTCTCCTTTTAGTTTTATCAAACCATAACGACTGATAACACCAGCTAAAAAGGGTACTCCAAGATAGAGTAAAACACTGGAAGCTATTTGTCCGATAGTAATATGTATTTCCAATCCTTTCAATCCGAATAAAGGCGGAAGCACGGTAATGAAAACATAAGCCAGAACACTATACAACAGTACCTGAAATATACTATTCAGTGCCACCAGTCCTGCTGCATATTCTCTGTTCCCATTCGCCAGTTCATTCCATACTATTACCATTGCTATGCAGCGGGCAATACCTATCAGTATTAGCCCAATCATATAATGTGGATGATTGCCAAGAAACAGGATGGCCAGTACAAACATCAGTATGGGACCAATTATCCAGTTGAGTAGTAAAGAAGAAAACAATACCTTTTTATTATCAAATACTTCCCGCATCTTTTCGTATTTCACCTTTGCCAGTGGAGGATACATCATCAATATCAACCCTATTGCAAGTGGAATATTGGTGGTACCCGACGATACACTATCCATACTTGAAGGAATATTAGGAAACAGGTATCCAAGCGATATACCTATTGCCATTGCAATAAATATCCATAGTGTAAGATAACGATCCAGGAAGGATAGTTTTGATGGAGAGCACTTCATGAATTATGGTTTTATTTCAGTGATGTATAGGTTATAGAATTGTTCCTTAATCTCATCTCTTACCCTGATGAATTCCGACCATATAAACTCATCGGTACCTACTGCATGGGATGGATCATCGAAGCCTATATGCAAACGGTGTTTAACTTTACCCAGAAAGGCCGGACAACTTTCGTTAGCACCTCCACAAACGGTTATTACAAAGTCCCACTCTTCCCCTAAATATTTTTGTACCGAATCGGAGGTATGTCCACTGATGTCAATACCAATTTCTTGCATAGCTTTTACAGCTTTTTGATTTAGCTTTCCCGAAGCTTCTGTTCCTGCAGAACACACTATCAAGTCTTTATCAAACGATTGTAAAAACCCATGTGCCATCTGGCTTCTGCAACTATTGCCAGTGCAGAGTATCAATACTTTTTTCATGTTTAATATTTTTTTTTTCAGATTAATGTTGGAGAAACTAAAATGATGTATTCCTCACGATTCACGACTCCCGAAACTCACGATTATTACAGAAGAATTTATACCTAAATAGTGAGTCTATTAGCAGCAACCTGGAGCGCAACAGCCCTTTGGTTTTTCCGCATAAACAGTTATACTGAAAATACCTGTACAGCCTGTTTTAAATTCCTGTAATTCTGATGCAGATAGATAATTAATCAATATATCATCCGGAATAATAATAGCCTTTTCTTTCTGTAGTGTAATATTGGTAAATCCATTCGCTTGTATCAGCTCCATATACACTTCTTTTTGTATAGCACCCGATACACATCCAGCATACATCTCGGCATCTTTACGCAAGCCTTCAGGAAGTCTACCTACTAATACTACATCGGAAATACTAAAGTGACCACCTGGTTTAAGTACCCGGTATATTTCTTTAAATACACCATCTTTATTAGGTACAAGATTCAATACACAATTGCTTACAATTACATCAGCAATATCGGCCGTTACAGGCATTTTTTCTATATCACCCAAACGAAACTCCACGTTATTCAATCCTCTTTTCTCCGCATTGGTTCTGGCCTTATTAAGCATCGCTTCGGTAAAATCTATTCCAATCACTTTACCGGTTTCACCAGCTTCAGCTCTTGCTATAAAACAGTCATTGCCTGCACCACTTCCTAAATCAATTACGGTATCACCTTTCTTTATTTTGGCAAACTGTGTAGGTAGTCCACAACCCAGACCAAGGTCGGCATCGGCGTTATAGCCGTTTAATTCGGTGTAGTCGTCACTCATTATATTGTACACTTCTGTACTACAACCACCAGCCCCACAACAAGAGGACAGATTGGTTTCTTTATCCTGTAGCGCTATCTCGCTATACTTCTGTTTTACTATTTCTTTTAATTGATCATCTGTTGGCATATAGTTTATTTTTTATGATTATATAATCGTATTTTAACGATGGTTAAGTTTAAAAAAATATCAACAACACTTTACTGCAGGAGGAGTATATTTTATAAACAATTCATTCAAGTATTGTTTAGCATTATTCCATTCCTTCTCATCTATACAGTAGCAAACCTTTGCACCTTCTATATCTCCTTTTATAAGTCCAGCTTCTTTTAACTCCTTTAAATGCTGCGATACCGTGCTTTGCGACAAAGGAAGCTCCTCTACAATATCACCACAAATACACGCTTGCTTTTTAATAAGCAGGTTTAGTATTGCCACTCTTGCCGGATGTGAAAGCGCCTTTGCATACTTAGCAATCCTATTGTCTTTTACCGAAAATTCTTCTGCTTTTGTAATTCCCATTGTGTTTTTATTATCGCAATATTACGATGTTCTACATTTCCTACCAAGTTTATTTTACATATCTGCACTAATCCAATAGTTAGCAGACCTAAAGATTAACCCAAACAAAAAACCGCCCCATTGCTGGAGCGGCTTCTTACTTTAACTTATTAAAACTTATGAAAACGAAAACTATTAGAAAGAATATTTAATTCCTAACTGTCCTTGCCAACGAGAATTAATTGGATCTACAGTATAGTACTGACCATTTAAACCTGTTGGTGCAACAAAGTTGAAGGTAGGTTTATAATTAGTTGAAGGTGCACCTGGAGCAACTCCATTAGCATCTTTTACAAACTTTAAGAAGTTAACAGTGTAGTTGTTTAAATTAGTTACAAAGGTTACTTGTCCCCAATCATTGTTTAATAGATTCAACACATTAAACACATCAAAACTAACTTGTAA
>CAIVPM010000298.1 GCA_903907815.1 uncultured Chitinophagaceae bacterium
CATTTTATTGTGTCAATAGCCCTAATTCTAAACAAAGTTTAAAACCAAAAAAACAATGACTCCCAATATTAAATTAAGGAGACATTTAATATCCAGCAGCAGGATAATGGTAATGGTCATTATTGCCATAGCATCCTTTGTGGTTTTCGGTACATTACTTTACTTCCCCTTTTTGCAAAAAGTAACCCCCTATGGTATTACCATGAATCCTATGGCGGCTATAGAATACATATTGCTGGGAGCTTGCTTTTTATTAGTTATATCAAAACGAACTTTTACTGGAAAGGAATGGATAATAAACACCCTGCTTTTTATTAATATATTTCTTTGTGCTACAGTTATATACTCTTATTTAACCAAGACAGATATAGGATTAGATAAATTACTGATTAAAGCAGAATTACAGAATTTAAGGGTAAACCGCATGTCGTTGTTTACCGCTTTTTGCCTTCTATTAAATAGTATAGGGGTACTGTTTATAAAAACAGAGAAGAAATCAAACATAGTATTAGCACAATATATAGCCCTGATTGTAGGTTTTTTAGGCACTTTCTTATTGCTGGGTTTCTTGTTTCATGAAATCAATGTAATTTATATTTACACCAATTCTCTTACTGCTTTTTATGCAGTAATATGCCACCTGTTTATGGCTTTTGCCATTTTCTTTTCCCATCCGGATAAAGGGATTGTAGCCGAATTTACCAAAACAAAAATTGGCAGTAGAACAATCATGATATTGTTGCCCATTATTACCATTTTACCAGTACTTTTCTTTTGGGGACACGAAAATTTAAAATTTGCAGGTACGGTAGAAGGTATAGTGATTAGTATATTGTTTTTTTCTGCCTTGTCTTTCATCGTTGTTTATATAGATCTCCGGAATATTAATAAAGGAATTTTAGAACGGTTACACTTAGAAACCATTCTGGAAACTAATTTAAAACAACTACAACATTTATCGGGTTTAGTAAACTTAAGCACCGATGCCATTATTACCTGCGATACAGAAATGGTGATTAATGGCTGGAATAAAGGAGCCGAAAAAATATATGGCTATACAGCAGCAGAAGCTATTGGAAATAATTTATACCGGCTAATAGATGAACCCTATTTAAAACCAGCAGACTATGCTTTAAAAGTAGAAACCCTTTTTAAGGTGGGAGAAATGAAACACGATCTGGCACAAAAAACCAAATCGGGGAAATTGATAATTGTTTCTCATTCAGCCATAGTAAGTAAAGATACCGATGGTACCATTATAGGTATGATTAGTGTAGGTAAAGAAATTACTGCCCTGGTAGAAACCGAACAGCAACTAGCTTCATTAAATCAATTTTTAGAAGATAAAGTAGTTGAAAAAACAGCAGAGTTAGCAGGTTTGTACGATAGAATATCCGACGGAGTTTTGGTAATGGATAAGGATTGGTGCTATACTTATGTCAACAAAACTGCTTTGCATTATATTCAAGACTTTTATAAAGAATCAGAAAGTGTAATAGGGAAAAATATTTGGGAAACCTTCCCCTTTTTAATAGATTCCGATGCTGAAAAAGAATACCGATTGGCGATAACCAATAAAACCTCTGATAGAAAATTATTTTATTCCAAAAAAGCTAATATCTGGATGGAGCAAACCTTGTATCCTTCCGATAATGGGCTAACCATTTTCTTCCGCGATATTACTCTACAAAAATTAGCTGAAGAAAAACAAAAACAATTTGAACTCCGTTTCAAACAGATAGCAGAAACAGCACAGGAAGGAATTATGGTGAGGGATGAAAAGGGGATTATTGTTTTTATAAACGATTTTCTGGCCAATCTTTTCAAGATGAAAAAGGAAGACCTGATTGGTTTTCCGGTACTAAAATTCTTTAATGCGAACCAACAGAAAACAATTGAGGGTTATTACGAAAATAGAAAACAGGGAATTACCGAAAGCTACGAGTTGGAGGTAGCCTTACCCAATGGTTCTTCTAAAATCTTGTTTGTATCTTCTTCTCCTTTAATAGAGAATGATGTTCATGTAGGAGCTCTATCCATGATTAGTGATATTACCGATAAAAAGAACAATGAAAAATCATTAATCAAAATCAATAAACTCTATGATACCCTTAGCAGGGTAACCAAACTGCTGGTGAATCTTACCACAAGAGAAAACTTGCTGGAAGAAGCCTGTAAGATAATAGTGGAGTATAGTAGCGATTTGCACCTGGTATGGATAGGAGAACATATTGCAGATGTAATGGAAGTTAAAAACGTATCAGCTTTTGGACAAGCTAAAGATTATTTAAATAACCTGAATATCAGAACAGATGATAGCGCTTATGCACAAGGGCCTACCGGTACAGCCATTAAAACGGGCAAACGATATATCTGTAATGATTATTTTTCGGACCCCAATACTATACCATGGAGAGAAACCGCTAAACAATACGGGTTCTTTGCTTCTGCCATATTTGTAATTAATTTAAATAATTCAAAATGGGGCGCTTTGAATGTTTATGCTACCGCTAAAAACTATTTTCAGGAAGAAGAAATAACCTTATTCGAAAAAATAGCCGATGTAATATCCATTGGCCTACAAAAGCTGGAAGATGAAAAAGTTAAAACCAACTATACAAATGAATTGAAGTTGGCCAAAGAAGAGTGGGAATTAACCTTTAATTCAATACCAGATTATATTGCTATACTCAACGACAAACACCAAATAGTTCGTGCCAATCAATCCATGGCCAATTTGGTGAAAATGGATACCAATAGTATTATAGGTAAAAATTGCTATACGTTAATGCATGGTACCGATTGTCCTATAGATAATTGTCCGCATTCTGCTCTTTTAGAGGATGGTAAAATACATTTCTGCAGTTTGTACGAACAAAGTATAAGCGCTTATCTCGATATTACTACCTCACCAATACACGATAAGGATGGGAAGGTAATGGGAAGTGTACATGTAGCCCGTGATATTACGGAAAGGAAAAAGGCGGAATCTAAACTGAAACAACTGGCTGATATCAATAAACACTCCAGTGCCATGGTAAGTATTGCAGGTTTAGATAAAAAATTTATTTATCTAAACGATAGCTTTAGGAATACTCTTGGTATAGCAGCATCAGAAGAAATTACCAATCTAACTACAGATGATTTTTATGTAGAATCATTCAAAGAAAAAAGAAAAGCAATTGCAAAGGAAGTGTTTGAAAAAGGAATTTGGGTAGGGGAAAACGATGCGCTATCCCGAAATGGAAAAATAATACCCGTTATTCAAACTATATTATTGCATAAAGACGATCAAAATTTACCAGAGTATACCTCTAGTACAATGATAGATATTACAGAACTGAAAAAGAAAGAAGAAGCTCTAAGATCTTTAACCCAGAATTTACTTACTGCCCGTGAAGAAGAAAGAAAAGCAATTGCTAAAGAACTGCATGACGAATTGGGACAAAACCTTACTGCATTAAAGCTGGATGTAACCTGGATAATGGGGCATATAGATTCCGACAATGCTCAGTTGAATAAAAGATTACAACAGTTTAAAGATATTACAGAAGATACTGTATCTACCAGCAGAAGGCTATACAACTCCTTATACCCGCAAATGCTGGACGATGTAGGCCTTAGTGGCGCAATCACCTGGCATGCCAACACTTACCTTAAACCTTCGGGTATAGATTTTGAATTACAAACTGGTATAGATGGTGTTCTTTCGCCTGAACTACATGATATTTGGCTGGTACTATACCGGGTTTATCAGGAATGTATGACTAATGTGTTGCGGTATTCAAAAGCAAATTCTGTAATTGCAGAACTCTATAACGATGACAAAGAAATTACCATGATTATTCAGGATGATGGAATAGGTTTCGAAATAGATAAAGTGGATACTAAACTACATCATGGTTTATTAGGAATAAGAGAAAGAATTTATGCTTTAAAAGGTACTATTACCATCGATTCTGCCATAGGAAAAGGAACCAGAACAACGGCCGTAATTCCTATACCATAATAAACAATTTTGCTTTATTGTCTCTCTAAAATCTTACCAGATATTCTTTTAAATAATCATTTAGATTACTGATAGATTCTTTTATTTTCCAGCGCTTCTTATCACGCTCTCCTACTAAATTAGAAATGGCTCTTATCTGAATAAAAGGGATACAGTTTTTCAGACATACATAGTGCAGCGCAGCGCCTTCCATACTTTCTAGAAACGGGTGGTAATGCTTCTTAATCTGTTGAATGTGTAATACATCGGTGGTAATGGTATTTACCGAAACACCCGTAACAACAGGAGATTTCAATACATTGAATTCGGGTATATTGGGATTGATTAATTGTTTGTTGCTAAAAGGGAATTCATTGCTGTCAGAAAGATTCATATCAAAAACATCTTTCCATTCATGATTCTCAGTTACACCCATATCCGCCATATATTCTTTGCCCACCACTACTACAGAACCAAACGTAATAGTATTATCAAAACAGCCTGCAATGCCCACCTGTACTACTAAAGCAGGTTTATGTTGTTCTATTGCTTTTGCTAACGAAAAAGTAGTAGCCATCATGCCAATACCACTGGTATGAAATATAATATCAGCGCCCGTTTTAATAGCATCTTTTGCTTCCATTAAAGGCTGTATTTCCATCTTGGTAGCTGCAGTTATTAGCATCTTCATAGTACAAATTTGAGGGGTTTTACATAAAGTGTATAAAAGATTGCTTATTCTTTGCGATAAATGCAATTAATTTGACAGAGAAAACACGAAGCCGTATGGAATTTCATCAATCAGGATTATCAAAAAACGAACTGATAGCAATATACCGCGAACTATTATTACCAAGAATGATAGAAGAAAAAATGCTGGTATTATTACGTCAGGGAAAAATAAGTAAATGGTTCAGTGGCATAGGTCAGGAGGCGATATCTGTGGGAGCAGTAATGGCCTTACAACAAGACGAATGGATAATGCCCATGCACCGTAATCTGGGAATTTTTACTGGTAGAAAAATGCCGTTAAGCAAATTGTTTATGCAATGGCAGGGCAATAAAGAAGGCTATACAAAAGGAAGAGAAAGAAGTTTTCATTTTGGCAATAAAGAACATCATATATGCGGAATGATTTCGCACCTTGGTCCTCAGTTAGCCATTGCCGATGGAGTAGCGCTTGCTCATAAACTAAAAGCAGAAAATAAAGTTTCCCTTGCATTCACTGGTGATGGCGCTACAAGCGAAGGCGATTTTCATGAAGCTATGAATGTAGCTGCTGTATGGAATCTGCCTGTAATATTTATTATAGAAAATAATGGCTATGGTTTAAGTACCCCAATTAATGAGCAGTTTAAATGCGAAAAGTTAATAGATAAAGCCAAGGGTTATGGCATGGAATCGGTGAGGATTGATGGCAACAATGTGCTTTCAGTTTATGATACTATTAAGGGTGTAAGAGACTATTGTATCAAGAATCAGAAGCCATACCTGGTAGAATGTATGACCTTCAGAATGCGCGGTCACGAGGAAGCAAGCGGTACTAAATATGTACCTAAAGAACTGTTTGAAGAATGGGGCAAAAAAGATCCGATAAAAAACTACGAACAGTGGCTTATTCAAGAAGGAATAATAAACGAAATGTCTGTTGCAGATATTCGTAATGAATACAAAGCACATATAGAATCGGAATTGCAGATAGCCTATCAGGCTGCCGAAATGATAGTAGATGAAGCGGAGGAAATTGAAGATGTTTATGCTCCAAAAAGTATCAATGTTTCTATCCCTGTAAAGGAAGAAGGCTATTATGAACATCAAAAAGAAAAACGATTTATCGATGCCATTCAGGAGGGATTAAAACAATCGCTGGTACAGCATAACAACCTGATTATTATGGGTCAGGATATTGCAGAATATGGTGGTGCGTTTAAGATAACGGAAGGTTTTGTACAGGAGTTTGGTAAACAAAGAATCAGAAATACGCCTTTATGCGAAAGCGCTATAGTTGGTGCCGCTTTAGGACTAAGTCTGGAAGGGTATAAATCGGTGATGGAAATGCAGTTTGCCGACTTTGTTACCGTTGGCTTTAATCAGATAGTAAATAACCTGGCCAAGATACATTATCGCTGGGGACAAAATGCCGATGTAGTTGTTCGTATGCCTACAGGAGCAGGCGTAAGTGCAGGGCCTTTTCATAGTCAGAGTAACGAAGCATGGTTTACCCACGTGCCGGGATTAAAGGTGGTATATCCTTCTAATCCACACGATGCTAAAGGCTTGTTGATAGCCGCTATAAATGATCCAAATCCAGTAATGTATTTCGAGCATAAAGTGATGTACAGAAGCGTTAGCGGTAATGTGCCGGAAGAATACTATGAAGTTCCTATTGGAAAAGCAAAACTGGTAGAAGAAGGGGAGGATGTAAGCATCATTACTTATGGAATGGGCGTACATTGGGCATTGCAATATGCGCAACAGCATACTGATGTTTCTTTGGATATTCTTGACCTGAGAACCTTACTACCATTAGATTATGATGCCATTAAAGCCAGCGTGAAACGTACTGGAAAAGTATTGATACTGCACGAAGACACTTTGATAGGTGGGATAGGAGGAGAGATAAGTGCCTGGATAACCGAACATTGTTTTGAATTACTGGATGCACCAGTAATCCGTTGCGCATCATTGGATACGCCAATACCTTTTAATACTTTACTGGAAAAGAATTTCTTAGCCAATAAAAGACTAGAAGATAGTATGGATAAGTTGATAGGTTATTAGGGTTTTCTGGTATAGTATGATTCTTTCAAATTTATAGGAATATGAATTAATGGAATGTTTAATTCATCCACTAGTTCAATAACGTTTTTAGGTTTTAAAACTGAATAAAAATAATCTGTTACAAGTACAGAGATACTTGTGTCCTGCAAGATAGCATACTTCTTAATTTCAGATAGCAATGCCTTCTCAATTGATATTTTTATTATTGTTTTCAAATTATATTTTTGTTTGGATATACCAGGTTAATCAGCTAAACAGATTATCTCTATTTCTTGTATGTAATTAGTTGGACTTTCAGGATCAACATTAAAATACTTATTTTCAATTGCGCTATTTAGAGTACAGTTTCTCACTATTTACTTTCAAATATTCCTTTATTTGCTCAAAGGTCATATTTGACATTTCAGAAGAAATTTTTTCCTTAATTGCTCTAAAAGTTTTAATAGTATCAAACTCTTTTTCAGTTACCTGCTTTTTAGTTTTAGTCTTCATACTCTACAATTTCTTTTGGTGAACGTATTTCTAATGATAAATAATTTGAACGAATATTTATAGAATTGTATCCACGAATTCTGTACACATTTACAATGTGTTTAAAATTCCAACTCACTAAAATATCTGCTTTGTAAATTGTTGCTGTTGCTATGTGAATACAATCATCAAAACTTGTCTGTCCAACAACCTTTTCAGATATATATTTTGAAGCTAATTTTAATATCTCATCTGTAACAATTACTCTTTCTGTGTTTTCTTTAGGTAGTTCTTTAAAATGTTTCTTAACGTTTAATGGTGCATTTAATAATTCTGTTTCTGTTAAGTCTGAAAACATACAAATAACCCGTCCCAATTTAACACGTTCAAACAATTGAAGCGTAGTTTCCTCGAACTCTTTATCAAAGGCTCCACCAAAAACAGAAGTATCAAAATAGAATTTTTGCATTGCTTCAAAATAAAATATCTGTGGTAAAGATAATATTAATTAATCCCCAAAAACATTTATTACTCTATTGCCTTATTCAAAAAGTCTATTAAAGGATTCAATGCTTCAAATGCAGCAACTACTTTTTTTGATAATGTTTTGTCGGTCAACAAATCGTCGGGTACGGGAAAGGTAGCAATCCAGCTTTTTAGTTTTAAATACTCAATAGCAGGATTGCCCTTTTCGTATCCCTTAGGTTCCCGTGTAAGAGAGAACTCTTCATTGATAGTTATTCCGCCGTATTGTGCAACAAACTTCTTGTTCTTAATAATCTTATTAAACTCCTCAAAGCCATAATCTATTTCCTGTCTTATCTTCTTAGTGGTATCTGCATCGGGCATATAAATACCGCCACCCATAAAACTATTGCCTGGCTCTAAATGAAAGTAATAACCAGCAAGCATAGTCTTCTTTCCTCCTTTGCTAAAGCTGGCTCCCATATTGGTTTTATATGGACTTTTATCTTTACTAAATCTTACGTCTCTATTAATACGGAACATACACTCCTTTGGTTGCAGATGAGCAATGCTTTCATCCTTCTTACTAAAGTCGGCAATGATATTACCAACAAATGCTGTAAAGTCCTGCTTAGCTATTTCATAGATTTTCCTGTTGGCATCGAACCATTCTTTACTATTGTTTTTCTTCAGAGAAGTTAAAAACTTAATTGTTTCTTTTTGTAACATAAGAATATTTTTAAATCTTGAGTTGTACTATATTATTCTATTCAGCACCATTAATAATAACCAGAAACTCGTCTTCTGTCAATATCTGCACGGAAGATAACTTCTTTGCTTTTTCCAGTTTACTACCCGCATCAGCACCTACTACCAAGAAGTTTAATTTATTACTAACGCTACCAACAATGTTCCCTCCGTTTTGTTCCACCAAAGCTTCCGCTTCACTTCTTTTCATACGAGATAATGTACCCGTAAATAAAAAGCTTTTTCCAGTAAAACTTCCTTCGCTGATACTTCCTTTCTTATCGTTTTTCATTTGTAAACCAACGCCTTCCAGCAAATGCAGAATATGCAGATTGTCTGGATTATGGAAGAAGCTATAAATACTGGATGCGACTTTAATTCCTACATCATCTAATTGTTTTAAATCCTCTTCTGTTTTATCTGCCAGATCGAATATTGTATCAATTGCAGTAGCTAAAGTTTTGGCTGTTGTTTCTCCTACAAAGCGAATTCCCAATGCATATATTAATCTATGAAGCGGCTGTTGTTTAGATGCTTCAATTGCTTTTATCAGATTATCTACACTCTTCTTTCCAAACCCTTCCATGGCAGAAATTGATTCGTAGCTAAGTGTGTAAATACCCGGTATATCTTTTAATAAACCTGCTTCATAAAAGCTGCGGATATTAGCCTCGCCCAGACTTTTAATATCCATAGCATCTTTACTTACAAAATGTATAATCTTCTCTACCACCTGCGCCTCACATTCTATATTAATGCAGCGCCACACTGCTTCTACTTCTTCTTTAAATAAGCCACTATTACAAACAGGACAATGGGTAGGAAAATTAATCTCCGTTTCAGCTCCTGTCCTAAGTTCAGGAAATGATTTTACTATCTGTGGTATTACATCTCCTGCTCTTTCTATCAAAACAGCATCACCAATCATCAGCTGTTTTTCTTTTATATATTCTTCATTATGAATAGAAATACTACTCACCATTACACCGCCCAACGGTACAGGCTTTAGCTTGGCAACAGGGGTAACTGCACCTGTTCTGCCTACCTGAAATTCTACAGATAATAATTGCGTAGTTGCCTGCCGCGCTTTAAACTTATAAGCAATTGCCCAACGGGGATGATGAGAGGTCATGCCTATATGATCCTGCACATTCAGGTCGTCTACCTTTACTACCATTCCATCTATTTCATATGGAAGATCATCTCTCTTTGTTTCAAATTCATTAATATAATCTATCACGCCCTCTATACTATCTACTACTTTCATTTCCTTCACAGGCGAACGAAATCCAAGATCCCAAAGCATTTGTAAAGAAGCAGAATGAGAGGATAATGGATGATTGATAATGGATAATTGATAATTAGTTTCTCCTCCTATCTCCTCTGTATTCCTCACGATTGACGACTCAGGATTCACGTTTGTATTTTTGTATTCTCCTATCTCCTCCCTCCTATCTCCTGTGTCCTTCCTTACCGTATAACTAATGTGGTACAGAAAAGCATCCAGATTTCTTTTAGCTACCTCTGCGGGGTCTTTCATTCTAAGGCTACCACTGGCGGCATTGCGAGGATTTGCCAGCGGCGAAAGTCCCTGAGCAACCAATGATTGATTATATACATCAAAGGATTTTTTGCTCATCATTACTTCTCCTCTAATTTCTATCATTTGTATGCCATAACGGGAGAATGCTGCTCTTAAAGGAATAGATCGTATCTGTTTTATATTGGTGGTTATATCATCGCCCTCTATTCCATCTCCTCTGGTTACAGCTCTTATCAAAAGATCGTTTTCATAAACCAGCGAAATACTGGCTCCATCAAACTTTGGCTCTACACAGTATTTTAAAGAAGCAGTCTCCGCAAGCTCGGTTGCTTTTCTATTCCAGTCTATTAAATCGTCTCCGCTAAAGCTATTATCCAGACTAAGCATGGGCACAATATGCTGAACCGTATTAAAACGCTGGTTCAAACTGCTGCCCACCCTTTGTGTAGGAGAATCGGGGGTAATAATTTCTGGATGTTGTTCCTCTGTTTTCTTTAACTGATTAAAAAGAATATCATATTCAGCATCACTTATTAATGGATTATCTAATACATAATACCGGTGTTCATGAAAACGTAGCATTTTGCGAAGAGATTCTACATTTGTAAAGTCAAAAGAAGAAATATTATTTGCATTAATAGCGGTTAACCATTCGTTTGTTTCATCTATAAATAATTTTATTTCTTCTTTGTTATACATTTTTTCGACAATTTTGTATTTCGTATCGTGTAAACTATACACCTTTGTAAAGTTTATAAAACAAAGATAACGGTTAAGCCATAATCATTAATTCTAACGACAGCTATGAGTAAAATATCTTATTCCATCAAGAAAAAGGAAGGCGCTTTAATAAAAGATCCTGTGTCTTTAGTAAAGTCATATCCTAAAATGCACGTTACTGCCGACTGTGCAATCTTTGGTTTTGATGAAAACGAATTGAAGGTATTACTTATTAGAAGTGATCTTGCAATCTATCAGGATTTATGGTCTTTACTAGGCGATAATATAGCAGATGATGAAGATTTGGATGCTGCCGCCTATCGTATTTTAAGAGAAAGAACCGGTATGAATGATGTATATCTGGAACAGGTAAAAGTATTTAGCAAACCCGACAGACATCCCGGAGGTAGAGTGCTGACTGTTGCTTATTGTACTTTATTAAATACCCGTCATCACGAGCTGATGATTCATGATAATGAAATTCACTGGCATAAATTTTCTTCTATAGAAGAACTTGCTTTTGACCATAAAGAAATACTGGATAGCTGTTATCAATGGTTACAAAAAAGAATTCAGGAACATCCGCTAGGGTTTAATTTATTACCAGAGAAATTCTCTCTGCGCGAACTACAGAATTTATACGAAGCTATTCTTGGAATAAGAATGGACAGACGTAATTTTAGAAAGAAGTTTGCTTCCATGAAATTACTGATTGATACCGGCGAACTGGAAGATGATGTACCACACAGACCGGGCAAGTTGTACAAATTTAATTTTGAGAAATACGAGAAACAAAAGAACAGCTGGACCGGTATTGATTTCTAATACATAGCTCATTCCTTTAAACATCTACGGCTTATAAAAGCATAAAATATCCGTTTGTGCTTGTTTGTAAACAGTTCTACAACGTTCGTGAACTGTTCCAAGGGGTTTTGGAACCATTCAAAAACATTCGTGAACCATTCCAAGAGGTTTTGGAGTCGTTCAGAAAGGTTCGTGAAATGCTCCAAGAGGTTTTGAAACCATTCAAAAACGTTCGTGAACTGTTCCAAGAGGTTTTAGAATCATTCAGAAACATTCGTGAAACGTTCCAAAACATTATTCAACCATTTTAAAAAGTTCTGAAAGAGTTTGAGAACCCTATCAAAGTGTTTGAGAACGTTCTGATACAATTCCATAACGTTCTGAAAGAGTTTCACAACCCTCTGAAAGAGTTTGAGAACCCTACCAAAGAGTTTGAGAACGTTCTGATACAATTCCATAACGTTCTGAAAGAGTTTCACAACCTTCTGAAAGAGTTTAATAACCCTACCAAAGTATTTGATAACATTTTCCAGAACCCGCTATTACACAATTAACACTGTAATCACCCAACAAAAAAAAGCGGCAATTCATATACGAATTGCCGCTTTTTATTATAGAGAAAGTTATTTATTTATTTCAACTCCAGAATACCAAGCATATCCTTGGAAGATGAAAACAAACCACCAACCTTGAAAGAATAAATTCCTAAGCGAGAATTATCCAGAGGGAAGCAATCCAGTGTAGCTACCGTTAGTTTTACTTCTTTATGATTGAATACTATATTACGGGTAAGATTACCTTTAGCATCGATAACAGCACTCATAAATACACATTTATTAAGTCTTCTCATTACATCTGGTCTCTTCGATAAATCTTTATCCATATTATCTTCATCATCGTTGTAGTATAATACTAATTTATCGTTGTAAATTAAGGTTCTGAAACTGTTACAGCTCTTAGTATTATTTATATCCTGCATTTTAGGAATACGACACAGAACAAACTTGCCATCCGTTTTTACTGAGATATCTATTACATCACCATTTATATATTCCCAGTATGCACGTGATATTACATAACCTTTACTATCTCTTGTTTCTTCATGGTAAATTTCTCTTTGATATTCCAATAAATAGTCTACGCTACCGTCTTTTCTGGTGATGGTACGTACATAGTTGAAATACTCGTCGATACCTGGATCTCTTTCTTTAT
The DNA here is from genome assembly GCA_903907815.1 of uncultured Chitinophagaceae bacterium. GTDB lineage: Bacteria > Bacteroidota > Bacteroidia > Chitinophagales > Chitinophagaceae > CANFLJ01. The sequence goes on from CAIVPM010000298.1 coordinate 12,732, forward strand.
CGCTACCTTGTTTATCTTTTTTAACCAGTTCTACCAATTCCTGAGGGAAAGCAGATAATTTATTGGTTTCAATCTGATGGGTATTAAGATTAATGCTTGCTGTAAAGAATCCGTTTACGTGTCCATTATATCTTTCTTTATATAAACCAAAAAGGTTCATTGTAGATGCTTTATCATCGGTAAGTCCTAAACTGTGTACAAATTTGTTACCAATGTTCAGCACAAATTCATAAGGCTTAGCAATTTCATTTTCATACAATAATAACTTTGCTTTATAAGAAGGCACTCTTTCGCCATTTTCCCTAATACTCTCCCGATTTACTTCCTGATCGTAATGTTTAATAATTACCCCTACTTTACCTTCATTTGTTATAAGGCGAGACAAAACACTAACATATTTGTCCTGATAAGGTAGTTCTACTGTTTTATCCCAAAGTTTGTTCATATTGTCATCATAAACACCAATATAATATTTCTCATTATCTTTTTTAGAGTATGGAGATATACCAAACATTAATACTTTGGTAGAATCGGCTGAAAGCTGATAAGTAACCATAGATTGGTGTCCCTTGCTTTTAGCATCAATAGTAGCCAGTGTAATAATTTTACCAGAAGGTTTTAAAGAAACAATATCAATTGGTACACACATATATGTGGTAGTTTTAGTTTCTTTATCGTATTTATTGCTAAACATGTACAATTTACCACGAATACTAAATACTTTATCCATTTTCACCCCTTCTTCATCGGCTTTAAATTCCTGAGAATTTTTCTCCTGCAGTTTTTCATCGTAACGAACAAGGATAGGCGTATACTTTGCTGAGCCAAAGAAACTTTTCTTTACATCTAAACAAAGTTTGATCATATCAGTTCCTGCTCCTTTTACAAAAGAGTTAAACTCTAACTCTACTTTACTAAGCTCTCCCCAAGTAATTTTTGTCTGTTGTGCATTAAGGATTTGGGTACACAAAAGAAATAAACTTGCTACTAAAAATGTTTTTTTCATATTTGCTAAAATTTTGGCAAACTTAAAAGTTAATTAATACCAAACAAAAAGAAAAAAATCATGAAGAAAATGCAAGCAATTTATTTAGTTGTTTTATTAACCCTTACCACAGGATTAAACCTACATGCTCAAAAGAAAAACCAACAGAAAAGAGATAGTTCTTCCTCTACTGTTATTATTTTTAGTCAATCTACCAAACCTTCTCAGGTAACAGACAGACTTCATAAAAAAGCAGGAGAAGATAATGTTATTAAAATAGCACCCCTTGGTTTTATAAGCGGTACTTTTCCGGTATATTACGAAAGAGCTTTTTCTGAATACTTTAGTTTACAAGGTGGTCTTGGATTAACCAACAGAAACTATTACAGAGGGGTAAGCTATACTGGTTCTGACGCATTGAACTTTAATGATAACTCAAGCAGCTCGAGTACTTATAATACAGATTTAGCAGATGGTTTGTATAATTTTGATCACAGAACCGCTAATATGGGTTTTATGTTTGCAATTCAACCTCGTTTCTATTTTGACAGCGAAGGATTAGATGGTTCTTTCTTTGGTGTAGGCTATCAGAATTTACGGTATAATTTTGAGCATCAGGGAATTACTGGTTCTACAGGTACTGATAGAAGTACTGCTATTTATGGTGGTCCTGGTAAAAGCGAACACGAAACAATGTCTGACTTATTTGCGGTATTTGGTATGCAAAGGTTACATGATAGAATAACTTTTGAAGGCACCCTTGAATTTGGTATCAGAAAGATTAATGGATTAAAGTATGTTGCTTACGCTACACAAAGTGGAAGCGGCTATGTAGTTACAGATCAGGATCAGTTTCAGAGTTATTCTCAAACTAAATTCTATTTCAATGTTGGAATTAAAGTAGGATATCATTTCTAAAGCTTAGTACACTAAACTTTTAAACAACCTGTTTGTTTACTATCACTAAATCAATTTAGAACAATGAAACACATGCTTAAGATTATCACATTATCATTACTTTGTGCCATTATGTTACAAGTAAATGCAACTATTAAAGAAGAAGTAGTTACCTACAAAGTAGGCTATAAAACCATGAAAGGTTTTATAGTATATAACGATGCTGCTAAAAAAGCATCTCCAGCTGTTTTAATTGTACATGAATGGTGGGGTTTAACGGAATATCCAAAAATGAGAGCACATATGCTGGCAGAATTAGGCTATGTGGCTTTTTGTGTAGATATGTATGGTGAAGGCAAAATAGCCGACAATATTGCTGATGCACAAAAATTTTCCGGTGAAGTATATTCCAATCCTGCGGTATTAAAAGAGCGCTTTATGGCGGCTTACGAAACACTGGTTAAAAATCCAAAGGTTGACAAAAACAAAGTTGCCGCTATTGGTTATTGCTTTGGTGGTACAGTAGCATTAAATGCTGCTACAATGGGGGTTCCATTAATAGGTGTGGTAAGTTTTCATGGTGGTCTTGCAGGTATTAAAGCAGGCAGCGAACCTCTGAAAACAAAGATTCTGGTTTGTCATGGTGGTGCCGATAAATTTATCAGCGATGATGATATTGCTAACTTTAAAAAGCAGATGGAAGTTGCTAAGGCAAGCTATGATTTTAAAGTTTATGAAGGCGGTTTACACGCTTTTACCAATCCAAAATCAACAGAGAATGGTAAAAAGTTTGGTATTCCTATTGCCTACAATGAAGCTGCAGACAAAGCTTCCTGGAATGATATGAAAGAATTCTTCAAGAAGTTATTTTAACATAAAAATTCTTTAATAAAAAAGCGTCGTGACTAACCAGTCACGACGCTTTTTTGTTTTCCGTATATACCTGAAATGTAAGCAACCTACAAAATCCTGTTCGCTTGTATTCTCCCGACTCCTGTATTCTATATCCTATTTCCCTTTTTCTCAAAGAAGAGCGTTAAATTCTAATGCGCTATTCTTATAGTGCTTGTTTCCAGATTATTTCCTACTAAAACTTTTAAGTAATACGTTCCATTGGTTATTTTATTTACCGGTAAAATAACTGAGCCATTATTTACAGGCGCTGTCTTTTGTAAAACCACTCTTCCTAATGGATCTATCAATTGCAGACTGGTAGAGGTTTGTACATTATTAAGATGAATTTCCAGACTGGTGTTTGCAGGATTTGGATATACCTTTATCAACTCTTTCTTAGGTACAGTAATTTGTGCTATTTCGCTATAACTATACTTACCATTTATGTCAATAGCTTTTAAACGGTATTGATATTTAGACCCCTGCACAACATCGGTGATATCGGTATAACTATAACGCTCTAGTCCTATTGGTTTTACGGTAGCTATGGAATGAAAGTTGCCGTTTTCGTCGCTTCTTTCTATCATATATTCCTGTAAGTTTATTTCATGCGTGCTCACCCAGTTCAATACTACACGACCCGCATTTAGTTTACCCGTAAAATACACAATAGAAACTGGCAAAGCGGCTAGACCGGAACAACTACTATTCCATACAAGATCTACATATTCAGGATGATCAATAAAAGGATTTCTATTACCCTGATAAATGAATGTGCCATTATTTCTATCAATTTCTTTCTGACTAACCGGATCAAGATTATGCCACTTAATCATCATTTTTAGAAAGGGAACTTTTATTCCAGGAAACAGATTGGTATCAAACGCCTGAGAAGCATCAGGATTTGTTCCCCAGCTGGGAAGACTATCCTGATAACGGGTAACAAAATATAAGAAAGCCCTTGCTAAATCACCTTTAAAAGAATCAATTGGTTCAAATACTATACCAGAAACGCCCGGGAAAATAGATTGTCCAAGCTTGGCTCCATTCTGAGTAGGCCAGGTAACAGTACCCACTTCACCATAAGGATAATTTGAGCGATGACTATTCACATATCCATCTACTGGAAATATAAAATTATAATCAGTAGCGTCGCCCGGTACTCCATGATTTCCATTAAACCAGCTTTCGGGAACAGAGTGCTCTTTATTGAAACAATCTCCTTCCTTTTTATATCCACCACAACGGGTAGTAATAGGATCGTACTGATAAGGGTCGGTACCTCCTGGAATGGTGGAATAAACATCGTAAATAACATTTGCAGAACCAGTACCAACTGTTCTTGGTTTAACATCTGTTATGGTGTATTGTGTCCATAAATCTGTATATGTTTTAGGGACATGACCATTGGTAATAATTTTTTGGAGTGCTGTTTTTAAAACATCGCAGGTTTTGCCGGCAGCACTATCATAATAGGTAGCCGGAGGTTGTGCTATAGCGCTTAAAGAACATAAACACAGAATAAATAATAAGTTTCTTTTTATCATCATTGCATAAGTATTAAATCAAACACTTCCAACTAAGTAGGAAGGTCGACAAAATTAGGGGTTAATTAATAGTAGAGTGCTAATGTATTATCTAATATCTACCATCCAAGTACTGTTATCTGTAATAACTTAATACTGAATGTTCTGAATCTCCAGTCTTAAAAATTTAGTAGTATCATCTCTAAGCACCCATACCATCAGCGTTTTATCGGTATTCTGAAAAAGGGTTTTGCATTGCTGTACATTATTTATCAGCACATTATCTATTGCTACAATAATATCTTCTGGCATAAATCCAGCCTTCTCTCCTGGAGAGTTTGGCATGATCTCGGTAATGGTTACTTTATTATCAATGGAATATACACTTAGGCCTGTATACGAATAATCAAACAAATCGAAATAATGACTATTCGGTTTAAGATAAATAGTACTTTGAGCATAATTAATAATTACATTAAACCTTCTTAGAATCTCATTGCCTATTAAGCCACAACCCGAAGGGTAACCTGTTACATTATTCTCATCATCCATTAAATATAACGGTACATTCCGGAAGGAAAACTTACCAATCTTTACTTTATTAATTACCGTTAGTTCGGCTTGCTTTTTACCACCAATTCCTTCAGCCAGTATATTATATCTCTTTCTCTTTTTAAATAACAACCCCGACTCTTTAGCGCACTTATTATTTAATAAAGCAAACAGGCCTGCACCGGTATCAAATATCAGGTTGCTGGTAATGGTTTTTGCATCACTAAGTATTACATCCTGATGAGGTAATGGATGAATTAAAGGATACAGATAATATCCATTTTTAGGGTATTGAAAATTGGCAGTATCATAAACAGTAATAACACTTTCGTCGTAGTTGATAGAAACTATATATCGTTTAAAGAAACTATACCCTATTACACCATCAATTTTTAACCCATTTGCAGCGGTCAGAATTTCATAATCATTTATATGAAATTGCAGACTATCCATTTTATAGCCATTCAAAGTAAGGGAATGATTATAGGCAAAACTTAGCAATCTTTTCCCAGCTATACCAATCACATTTACATCTGTTTTAGTTGTTGGAATTTTATAGTCTTCGGCAGTAGCAGAGTCCAGAGAAATACCCCCACAACCCGTGTCCAGAATAAAGTTGAGGGTATCAGAAATTGTATCTAACTGTGCTTTAATAATAATTGTACCGCCGTTTAAAACAATAAAACCAAATTTTGCAAGCGGCGTATTTTTATCAGCAGCATAAGTATGTTGAAAGAAAGGCAGAAGAAGAAACAGGAAAAGTATCTTTTTACTCATTTCTAAACTATGTTATTATTCTTTCGGTTTTAGTTACAATTCAATAGCAAATGCAATGCGTAAAGTTACTCCTGTAGAACAATTATCTGATACCATTCATCAATAAGAAGCTTAAAAAGAGTTTAATTAGGGTGTAGATTATTAAAATATTTATACCACTGCCACGCAAATCAATCACCTGTTTAAACTTTATAGATATAATACAATCAGAGGAACTTTACTTTGCACTGCAATATACCAGAATGATTAAAATTAAGCAACTCTCTTTCTTACTTATAGTTTTATTATTTTCCATCCCTTCTTTTAGTCAGGTGGTAGTAGGTAAAGTAATAGATATTACCCA
>CAIVPM010000299.1 GCA_903907815.1 uncultured Chitinophagaceae bacterium
AAATAGGTCTACTGCTATTATTGAGAAAATCTCCTAAATGGCATTTGTATCTTTCATTACGAATCCTACTGTAAAAGATTGCATTAATACTTTTTTTTCTGCAGCAAAAAGTCAAAAACAAGGCTTATCTTCCTACAGGAATCTACTTTTATAGTGCCTAACTATATTCCCGTTCTTTTTCGGTTGTTTATTCCTGTACTATTAATCTTATTGCTATTAATTGTCTGTTTTTTCTTTCAAGACAATCTCTTATTTTATCCCTGCAAGTTATATTTCCACCCCTTTTTTCTTGTTTTCAATCAAATTGTACGTGAATTCAATCCTTTTTTTCGAGAATTCAATCCCATTTCTCATGAATTTCACCCCTTTTTGCCATTTTTTAACTCATTTTTGCCATTGTTTAACTCCTTTTCGCCATTGTTTTACTCCTTTTTGTCATTGTTTAACTCCTTTTTGCCTCTTAAACGAAAGGTTATCTATCAAATAAGGCTAATTATCTACTTTAAAAGCAGATAATTAGCCCTTAAATCTATAAATATAAATGTACTTTGTATTTAGTTTTCAGCATTATGCATTTAGCATCCTAAAGTTAATACTAAAACAATCCTTCTACCGATAAATATCTTTCGCCAGTATCATAATTAAAGGTTAGTATGGTAGCGCCTTTCTCTATCTGAGACAATTTCTTAGCCACTGCTGCAAGAGATGCACCGGTAGATACTCCTACAAATATTCCTTCCTCTTTAGCTGCTCTTTGCGCATAAGCAAATGCTTCATCTTTACTTACCTGAATTATACCATCGAGTATACCCACATTTAAAATAGAAGGAACAAAGCCAGCACCGATACCCTGTAAGGGATGCGGGCCGGGAGCACCACCACTTAACACCGGAGAAAGCTCAGGCTCTACAGCAAATACTTTCAGTTTAGGAAACTTAGCTTTTAATACTTCTGCAACGCCGGTAATATGTCCACCGGTACCTACACCAGTAATAATATAATCAATTCCATCAGGAAAATCGTTCAGTATTTCCAAAGCGGTAGTCTTTCTATGGATCTCTGCATTAGCAGGATTATTAAACTGCTGAGGCAACCATGCATTGGGTGTACTTTCTGCTAATTCTGTAGCTTTCTCTATTGCCCCTTTCATGCCTTTTTCTCTTGGCGTAAGTACAAATTCAGCACCATATAAAGCCATCAGTCTTCTTCTTTCAATACTCATGCTTTCCGGCATAACGAGGATAATTTTATACCCCTTAACTGCTGCTACCAAAGCAAGACCAATTCCAGTATTGCCCGATGTTGGTTCTATTATAATACTATCTTTATTTAAAATGCCTTTTTGCTCGGCATCTTCTATCATTGCCAAGGCAATACGATCTTTAATACTTGCACCTGGATTTGCTCTTTCAAGCTTTATCCATACTTCATGATCAGATCCATATAAACGATTGATTTTTACATGCGGTGTATTGCCAATAGTTGCTAAAATGTTGTTTGCTTTCATGTTGTTTTATATTTAATTTAATTATTGAATTAGCGTATAAATGAATTAGCGAATTAAAGTATTAGAAAATTAGCTAATCTGTATATCCCTCCTTATTCCTACCTCCTATCTCCTGACTCCTTTTTAGATTACAAAGTTCAACGGTTCGGGAAATGGAGAGCCATCTCTTACTATTACTTCACTCCTATGATACACTACTGAATGCGGTTCTACAGAATTGGTTAACCATACATTTCCGCCAATTACCGAATGGTGTCCTACAATTGTTTCCCCTCCCAGTATTGTTGCCCCAGAATAGATAATTACATTATCCTCAATAGTTGGATGCCTTTTAGTTTCTGCCTGATCTTTGTTCACTGCCAATGCACCCAGAGTAACCCCCTGATATATCTTTACATTATTACCAATCTGAGTAGTTTGTCCTATTACTATACCCGTTCCATGATCTATAAAAAAAGACTCTCCAATTGTAGCACCCGGATGTATATCAATACCCGTTTTACTATGTGCGTATTCTGTAAAAAGTCTTGGTAAAATTTTTACCCCTAATTTATAAAGCAGATGAGACAAGCGATATACTGCTGTGGCATAAAAACCCGGGTAAGCTACAATTACCTCTTCCACGCTCTTTGCGGCAGGATCGAATTCCAGAATTGCTTCTGCATCTTTTATTAATGATTTGTATAAACTGGGAATACTATCAAAAAACTGATCTGTAATATCCTGCGTTTGCACTCCATCATGCAATACATCGTACACTAAAGAGGAAAAATGACTTTTCAAGCCTTCATAATCTTTAACCAGATCGATAGCCTGTCTGTGACGGATAGTTTTAGGAAGAAATAAAAAATCGAATAACTGATCAATAAATTCCTCTGCCAACTCCTTGTTTGGGAATGTAGAAAATGACTTGGAATTCTGTTGAAATAAATAATTAATAAAATCTTCCTGGCTCATATTATTTTCTTTTTTTATTATAACCAACTAAAAGCATGGGCTCCAATGCATCATAAAAACTATGCCGATCTTTAAGGCATACCAAAATAAAAAAAATGATAACATCAGAAAACTTATTTCCCAGAGCTATCAATAATCCTATGATAGAATTACTTGCTTTTTGTAACCATAAAATGTTCGATTGCGTACTCAATTTTAATAAAACTTTATTCGTAATTCAATCCTCTTATTTAAACATCCAATATCCTCTTTAAATAATCCACTTATCTTATAGGATAATTAAGTTTAAAAATAGGTTTTACAGTTGCTCATTCTGTAAAACCTATCAATTGAGAAGACAAATATATTCTATTTATTTAATAGGTTGTATAAAATTGATTAATTTATGCGAATCAAGGGTTGAATAGTCAAAAAATAGACGAG
>CAIVPM010000300.1 GCA_903907815.1 uncultured Chitinophagaceae bacterium
AGCATTGAGCCCGTCGTGGGCAACACTTAGTATTAAATTATAGTATTGCTTATAATGCACATCTACATCATTATGTATTTCAAAACTGTTTATCAACTCTCCTGCTTTTGCAAAATCTCCAACCGACAAAGCAGCATCAATTCTATAAATCTTATCTAAATTGCTGTCACCATTTTGATCTTTAAACAACTGTAATATTGGGTCACTTTCCAATGCTTTCTTAAGTTCATCATTAGTCATAATATCACTATACAACTGTGCTTTCAAAACGTATTTTGTCAACTCAGCATTATTGCTATTTACATTCGCTGTTCCTTGTGCAATTTCATCAGCGGTAGCCAAATCATCTAATTTACCTACAAAAAATGTTTTGGTATCATTAGGTTCTATTCCCTCAATAGTTACATAGTAAATTCCTTGGTTCAAATTCAAAACACTCCTCAAATTGCTATAAATAGTATTTTGTCCCTGATGTAAACTTCTATTAGTAGAAAATACCCTTTCAAATTTGCTATCCATTACCGTAATAGTTACATTTTTATCTTCCGCTATATTGGCTTTAATAAACAAGTTGCCTTTCATAGAATATGGAGGGATAATCTCCCAGTTTTCTTTAAACTCATCAATAGCACCATTACTATTATCAAATATTCTACAAATCTTTTTTTCTATTGGCACTAGCTCAAAATCAGTATTTACTGCTTCTACTGGGGTAATATCCGAAGTCAGCACTATATCCTGACTTCTTACCTTTCTTATTTTCTTAAATATCAAATTGTATAGTACTGTACCATCTTCTTTTGCAGCACCTTCCAAACGAGGGTCATTCCATACAAACGATATTTTGCCCTGCCCTTTTTGCGTATCATTAAAATCTAAATTTTCATCGTTTTTCTCTACCCCTATCAATTCCAAATTATTGGGGTCAAAATCAAGAGTATATTGTGTACCTACTATATTCTTAAAGTTCTTAACCCTTATAGGTACTGCCACATTTTCCTCCACAGGCACTTCACTTATATTCAAATTATCAAAGTATAAAGTAATGGGTGCTTGTCTTGCAATTACAGGATTCCAATCCCAGTTTACATCACCCAATTTTACACCATAAAAATTTACAGTAGAATTAGTTGAAGTAGTACATGTAGCAGAAATGTTTTGTGAAAAACTTTCAGTATAGCTAGTTGGTGTAGAACAATTTGTACAACTTATAAATGGATTAGTTGGGTCACTAAAGTTCTTTCTAGTATCTATAAAAGCCCATAATCTATAATTACTAGGGTTTGAATAATCAGGAAAAACAATATTCGTAGTACCTAATGGTGGTAAATTTAATATCAACCTTTTTATAAAGACTACATCTAAAGTTGTTAATCTTCCGTCATTATTTACATCAGCTGCAAAACATTTATACGCATCGTTAAATTGATTCTTTTGTAAAATATGTGATTGAATCAGTGCTGCATCAAGTGAAGTAACTCCATTAGTTGATGTTGTTCCAGATGTATAAGGTTTTGTAGGTGTTATTGTATAATTCCCACTTCCTTTTCCTGGTGACCAATAATAATCACCCTGACTAACAATGGTCTGCGTGGCATCTCCTGTAATATCTACTGTTAGATTTGGTATTACACCTTGTGCAGGATTAGGATGCGAAATATTACCTATTTTATTAAAATAAAATGCTTTAATAGTACCATCTGCATCATTTAAACTGATAATGTTTCCACAATGATCTATAGCTACTCCAAACTCTGGTCCCCAATAGGTAATGTGATTATTTAAAGCCGAATATCCATCTCCAATTGTTCCAGTATTACCAGATCCGCCTGATACAATGGTAGAAATTTGAGAAGTATTTAGGGAAGAATAATTAACATCAATTTTTCTCATATTTACGCCCCCATATGCATCAGTCGTAAAAATAAATAACCGATTTTTATTATCATCATAAGCAATACTATATACACTATAGTATAAACTATTTAAATTCACATCTATAGCATTTCCGGTATATATTGCTTGATGATTTGCACCACCACCAGCTATAGTAGCAATTGTTGCAGGAGTCTGATTTAAATCTATCATTCTAATAACACCATTATCAAAATCATTTATAAAAAGGGCTTTATGGGTAGCACTAAAAGCTAAATTTTCTGGGTTATTAAAAGTGCAATTTATTGCTAGCCCATCTACGGCAGCCCCTAAAATACCTGTACCTGCTATTGTAGTAATAATACCTGTACTCCCATCTATTTTTCTTATTGTATTATCACCAGATAAATACATATCACCATTGCTTTTATCAATGGCAAAAAAACTTGCATTTAAACTAGTAGAAGTTGCCAAAACATTATCAATCAATGTACTTCCTCCTCCCGCAATTGTACTAAGATTACCCAAAGGATCAATTTTTCGTATAAGCCCATTATTTTCATCTGCAATATAAAGACTGCCATTATAAAATGCAAGATCATTTGGATGATCAAACCTAACAGAGGCTGCATTAACAGCAGTAATTTTAATGTTATTTCCCCAATACCCACTTATGGTTTTATCACCTAAATAAATATAGTCTAATCCTGTTTGATAATTTATAATTCTGATAGCATTTCCATCAGAAATATACATATTGCCCGTTGCTTCATCCATTGTCATTCCCCTGGTATTATAATTCGAAGAAGTATAATTACCATGTACACCCAAAGTTTGTATAACTGGTGGGTTAGTTGTCTGTTGCGCATTACTAGTAATAAACATTATTATCACTAATGCTAAAACCAAAGTTAATTTTTGCTTCATTATAAAAGTTTTATTAATAAAAAAATATTGCATTCTAATCTATGCATTTTGCTGGGTCTTGGTTTACAATTAGATTAGCAGATGGCTAACTATCTTGCAAGGAGAAGAACCATGAAATCCTTTCTAGAAGTTTAATTGTTTTTTTGTTTATTCATGTAGTAAAGGTTTGGTGATTAAAATTGTTTAAATGGTATACATTTGATGTTTAAAGTTTTTTTACTATTGTTATTCAATTATTAATTTCTCTGTTCTTACAGTACCATCATTGTGTACTACTTGTACAGTGTAAATTCCCCTGATTAATGATTTTATATCTATTCTGTAATGCAACATATTGGTATTGTCGACCTTAGTTGATATAACCTGCCCTAAAGAATTAAAAATGTGAATCTCTTTTATATTGCTAACATCAATTACTACATACTCCTTAGCAGGATTAGGATAAATTTTCAATTGGACTTTATCCATTCTTATTTCCACTTCTCTCACTTCACTATAACTAATACTTCCATTCTTATCCACCACCTCCAAGCGGTAGTAAGAAATCCCCCCTTTGGGGGGTGGGGGGGCTTGGTCTAAATACAAATAACAGCCTCCTCCCTTTGCTCTTACCATTCCAATAGTTTCAAAAGTTTTACCATCTACTGAACGTTCTATATTAAAATGGTCAACATTTACTTCATCTGTAGTAACCCAGTTTAAGAGGGCATTGCCTTTTATCCCCCCTTCGGGGGGGGGTGGTGCTGCCTTAAAACTCAATATACTCAATGGTAATATATCAGGCATCAATTTAACAACCCAAAAATCCTGATCTTGATTACTACCATAATGAATACTTAAATCACCATCACTAGAATAAGATATTCCACACATAATAAATCCATTATCACTTGTTTGTTGAATAAAATATCCATTATCATACTTACTCCCTCCAAAACATTTCTGCCACAATAAATTTCCAACACTATCTGTTTTTAAAACCCAATAATCATATAATCCATGATTATTATTTACATTACCATAGGTAGAAGAGTCTGATTTAGCATAACCAATTATAACATACCCTCCTTCTGAAGTTTGTTGAATTGAAAATGCTTCATCATCAACACTACCACCAAAAACTTTCTGCCATAAAATATTACCAATACTATCAGTTTTTACTATCCAATAATCATCATTTCCATACGTAGTTATACCAGTTAAATCCCCATCATTTGAACCTCCTGTATAACCACAAATAACATATCCCTTGTCTTTTGTTTGTTCAATGGAGTTAATACTTTCGCCTCCACTGCCACCAAAACATTTTTGCCATAATATCAATCCAGCACTATCAATTTTCACTAACCATCCATCATTGTACCCATGATTTCCCTTTACATCTCCATTAGTCGAAAAAGTTCCCCCACACAATATATACCCTCCTTCAGTTGTTTGTTTAATAGATGTGCCATAATCAGTATCTGTTCCTCCAAAACATTTTTGCCATATCAAATTGCCTAATGCATCTAACTTCAAAACCCACATATCACTAACAGTAACTTGATGTTGTCCTACAACATTCCCATCATTAGACTCTGTATATCCTATAACAATAAAACCACCGTCAAACGTTTGATGTATTTCTGTTGCTGCATCATTATTACTTCCTCCAAAACATTTCTGCCATTGTATATTACCTAGAGAATCAATTTTTAATATCCAAACATCACCATACAAATAAGGTACTCCTACATGATACCCACTTACATCCCCATCATTTGAATTAGTAGATCCAGAAATTATATAGCCTCCATCAGTTGTTTGTTCAATATAACCAGCATCATCGTAATTGCTTCCACCATAACATTTTTGCCATTTAATACTTCCATTACTATTCAACTTTACAATCCAAGCATCTGTTCCACCATGGTTTCCACTCACATCACTATCATTCGATGCTGTAGATCCAGCTACTATGTATCCTCCATCTTTAGTTTGTTTTACACATCCTGCATTGTCAGCTTTAGTGCCTCCCAATGTTTTCTGCCACTGTATAGCAGGCGCGGTTTGGGCTTGTACTGCACTAATTGTACTAATAAAAAATAAAGTAAAAAGAAATTTTGTCATACATTAAATATTTGGTGTACTCGTTATTCTTAACAAACAGAATAATAAAGTGTAGATAACAATTTTACCAGCCTTATGTGGTCTGGTTTGGTTCTCATTTAGTATAAATTCTTTAAGCAAAAGTCTTAATTGGTAAGGTTAAGAAAAATAGCAGTAAAATCCTAAAGTAAAGTCTTTATTGTTTGCTACATAATATAATGCAAGCCAATAGCTCTGTAAATATTGTTGCGCTCGGTTCAAAAACGCTGCTTGGTTAGGCATAAAAAAACGGTTAAACAAGTTTAGAAAATCAGGTACTTTTAGGTCAATCGCAAACCGAATATAATGGTTTATTTGTACAAACCAAATTTTTGCAGATAGATTCCTTTCCCGCATTCTATCTCATTTTTCCCTCATCCTGCAATCACAAAACAACTTAAAAGGAAAATTGCGGTCTAAGCATCCTAAACATTTAACTCCTGCATTCCCAAAACTCCATTAAAAAAGCCCACAGAAATATCCGCAGGCTACTATCTTCTTCAATGTAATTTTTTCTTTACAGCATAGTCTCATTTTCCCCTCAGCTTTCTATCACAAAACAACTTAAAAGGAAAATTGACTATGCGGCCTCTCAATGTAAGCCTGACAACAAAAATAGAACAATCTAAAAGATTTATATTCATCATTTTATTTACTCCTATAAACTAATTCCCCTAATATGAATATTATTGTCGTAATTTGTACTCGTAGAGCAATTACA
>CAIVPM010000301.1 GCA_903907815.1 uncultured Chitinophagaceae bacterium
AATAGTACTATTAGACAGTAAAATAGTACTACTCCGTTCGCTGGTTGTACTACTAAATATATTATTGATGTATTAATTCAACTACATACCGTTTTGAGGTGTAAGTAAACCGATTAAGTAGATTAAATTTTGTCAGATGACATAATATTTATATTTTGTCGCCAAATTTATAAAGTTTAATATATTTTTTACTGATAAATTGATTATGCAATTAATAATTATTAAAAACTAAGTGCAATGAAAAAAATTGGAATTCTACATGGTAAGGAAAGAACATTTCCTGATGCTTTTATCGAGAAAGTTAATAGTAAGAACGTTAAGGGAGTAATGGCAGAACGAGTTAGTATCGACAAAGTAATGCAAGGTGAAGCTACCGAGTATGCTGTAATTATTGATCGTATTAGTCAGGATGTCCCTTTTTACAGAGCATATCTTAAAAATGCTGCATTGTGTGGTACTGCGGTAATTAATAATCCATTCTGGTGGAGTGCTGATGAAAAGTTTTTTAATAATTGTCTTGCAACTAAGATTGAAGTTCCTGTTCCAAAAACAGTAATACTTCCTTCTCACGATTTA
Source organism: uncultured Chitinophagaceae bacterium (assembly GCA_903907815.1). Taxonomy (GTDB): domain Bacteria; phylum Bacteroidota; class Bacteroidia; order Chitinophagales; family Chitinophagaceae; genus CANFLJ01. The sequence continues at coordinate 577 of CAIVPM010000301.1, forward strand.
CCGGATGATACTACTGGAGAATCATTCGCTAATCTTTCTTATCCATTAGATTGGGAAAACATATTTAAATATGTAGGCTTTCCAGCCTATATGAAACCTTTTGCAGGTGGTGGCTGGAAGAATGTTTACAAATTAGAAGATAAAGAAGACTTCTTTAAAAAGCATGCAGAAACCGGACAGCTGGTAATGTTGCTGCAGGAAGAAATTGTTTTTGATGAATATTATCGTTGCTATTGCATTGGTGGAAAGCATGTTAAAATAATGCCTTACGAACCTCGTAATCCGCATCATCTTCGTTATGTTGCCGACTTTAAACCAAGTGCTGAAAGATTGAAACTGATGGAAGAAATTGTTCTTCGAATCAATCATTATCTTGGGTACGATTTTAATACGGTAGAATTAGCAATTAGAGATGGAGTGCCTTATGCTATTGATTTCTGTAATCCTGCACCAGATGCTGATAGGCCAAGTGTAGGGGAAGAAAATTTTGCATGGGTAGTAGAAACTGCTGCGTCTTATGCTATTGAAAAAGCATTGGCACAGAAACCAGGAAAGGATAATCTTACCTGGGGTGAATACATCTCGAAAAGTAGTGCTAAGAAAAAATTGTATAAATAATTTATTGAAGATTACTTCTGAATTGCAACCGGATATTTTGTAATTTTTAATTACTAAAAAACAGTAAACATTATGTCAGCATCTTTATATCGCCATTTTACCCTGGGTGTAGAGGAGGAATACATGGTACTTGATCCTGCTACCTGGGAATTGAAAAGTCATGAACAAAAAATTGTTACCGAGGGTCATAAGATACTAAAAGATAAAGTAAAGGCCGAGATGCATCAGGCGGTAGTGGAAGTTGGTACTGATATCTGTGCCAATGTAGATGAGGCCTTTCAGGACATTGCTACCTTAAGAGGTACTATTGCTGAAATAGCAGGCAATTTAGGTCTTGCTATGGGAGCATCTGGAACACACCCTTTTAGTATGTGGCATAGTCAGTTAATAACAGATCATGTTCGATATCATCAGATAGTAAACGAATTGCAGGAAGCTGCCCGTAGCAATTTAATTTTTGGATTGCATGTGCACGTTGGTATGGAAGATAGAAGAATGGCTATACATATTGCCAATTCTGCCCGTTATTTTCTTCCTCACGTGTATGCCTTAAGTACTAACTCTCCTTTCTGGGAAGGTAGAAAAACGGGTTATAAGTCGTTCCGTACTAAGGTTTTCGACAAGTTTCCTCGTACTGGTATTCCGGACTATTTCGAAAGCATTGAGGCTTATGACAACTTTGTAAATCTGTTGATTAAAACAAATTGTATAGACAATGCCAAGAAAATATGGTGGGATCTTAGAGTACATCCATTCTTTAATACCGTTGAATTCAGAATATGCGATATACCAATGACAGTGAATGAAACCATTGCTATTGCTGCATTATTTCAAGCTATCTGTGCTAAGCTGTATAAGCTTTGGAACAAGAATATGAACTTTATAATGTACCAGAGAGCATTGATTAATGAGAATAAATGGCGTGCCGGTCGTTATGGTATTGATGGTACTTTAATTGATTTTGGTAAGGAAGCTGAATTAAATACACGTTCACTAATTTATGAACTATTAGATTTTGTAGACGATGTACTGGATGATCTTGGAAGCCGTCATGCAATAGAGTATATACATAAAATGCTGGAGAATGGGACAGGGGCTGACAGACAATTAAAGGTATATGAAGATACTGGTGATCTGGCCGAAGTAGCTAAGTATATTAATAGTCAGTTTCTAACTACTGTTTAGCACTTGGTTCATTTATAACACTTTAATTATTCCCGTTTATATTAATTAATTCCAACTTCATCATTATTTTGAGGTAATTAATCCTCAGGGCTTTTTATTTGCAGAAATTTATTTAATTATATGAAAAGAAAATTTGTGTTCTCCTTCCTGTTTACATCACTGGGATTTATAGCAATTGCTGCAGGTCCTGGTAATCCTGTAAGTCTGGAACTTAAAACAGTACCAGGTGCAAAAACTACTTTTGTTTTTTCTGAAAACTCTAATACCAGCATGAGTATGATGGGACAGGATATGAATATGACGTCCTCTTCTGGATCAGAATATTTGCTGGAAGCAAAAAAAGATAGTGCTGGCCTGAAAAGCTTTGTAGCAGTATTAGTAAGTGCTCAGAAAACAGTAGATCAGATGGCGATGAAAATTGATATCAATACTGCTGATCCTAAGGCAGATACTACTTCTGAACCTGCAGGTTCTCTTACTAAATTTTATAAACGTCTTACAGGAACTCCATATACAGTTTATTTTAATAATAAAGGTAAAGTGGCTGCTTCTTCAGGTGCTAAAGAGATTTATAAAAATGCTGTTTCTGTTCTTGATTTAACCGGACCAATGGCTGCTTTGAAAAATATGGCTTCTGAATCTGTGTTAACTACTGATTTAGAAAAGGCATTTGGTTTAAATCCTGGTAAATCAATTCAGGTAGGTGATAAATGGGATAGAACTGATACAGTTACTACCAATGGAATACCTGTTCATAGTGTTACAAAATACTCTTTTGATAAATTAGACGGTAATGTTGCAACCATAAAAACGAGTAGCGTTATCAGTTTTGAAGGAGATATTGATGCAATGCCAGGGGCATCAGCTAAATTGATGGGTACTGCTGTAGGTAGTTTTAAAGTAAATACTACTAATGGTCTATTAATTTCATCTACTGCAGATGCGGATATGGAAATGAAATTAACTGCTAATGGAATGGACATTCCAATGAAGGTGTCTTCAAAATCTACAATTACAACCAAATAAGTAATAGTAGATATACTATAAAATGTATAAAAACAAAAGGTAGGAATTCTATTTCCTACCTTTTGTTTTTATTAGCTTCTTCTATAGCCTAATCTTGTATTCGTTCAATCTTTAGTTTGTCAGCCAATTCCTTCAGTTCTATTATAACTGAAGGATAAATAGGAATCCCCTGTTCCATCCTTTCGTTTTCATATTCTCTTTCAGGGTCTCCTGGTATTAATACTTTTTCATTTCCTTCCGATGGTTTAGCATTACGGAAACGGGTAATCCAGTTATCCATATGTTCTTTAAATTCAGCAGAAGTCCGAAATGCATCTATCCTCATTGCGCCAAAGAAATGACCAATACCTGTTCCAGGCATATTCTCGGGCATAGGTACATAAGCAGGAAAAGGAGGAACCCATGGTCCATAGTTAGCACCACTTAAAACAGCCGAAAATATATCTACAATACTTCCCAGTGCATATCCTTTATGGCTACTATGTTCTCTATCACTACCTAATGGCAATAATGAGCCACCTTTCTTTAATATATTAGCATCAGTAGATTCATTTCCACTGGCATCCTGAACCCATCCAGTGGGTGTATCTTCTTCTTTACGTTGTAATATTTCCAGCTTACCATTTGCAGCTGTTGTAGTAGCAAAATCGGCAACAAAAGGAGGTTGTTCTCCAGCCGGAATAGCAACTGCAATAGGGTTGGTTCCCAGCATTCTTTCAGTAGAAAAAGTAGGCGCAACCAATGCACTGGCATTGGTCATAGCGATACCAATCATATCTTCTTTCAATGCTTTCATAGCATGATAACCTGCAATACCAAAATGATTACTATTTCGCACACTTACCCATCCTGTACCGCATTGTCTGGCTTTATTAATAGCCACCTGCATAGCAAAAGGCGCAACAACCACACCTAGTCCTGCATCTCCATCTACAACAGCCGTGGACGGAGTTTCGTGCACTACCTGTATGTTTGGTGTGGCATTTACTCTGCCTACTTCCCATAGTCTTACATACCCAATTAATCTGGCTATACCATGACTGTCTATTCCTCTTAAATCGGCTGATAATAAAGCCTCAGCTGCAATTGCAGCATCCTTTTCGGAGCATCCAATGGATAGAAATGTATTTACAGTGAATTTATATAATGTTTGATAGGAGAACTGATCTGCCATAATAATCCTTTTAAGAACCCTGCAAAGATGAAAGAAAATACTAGTTAACCCATCGTTAAGTTAGTAAGGGATTTAATTTTTATGTTTAATCACGCTATATATTTATTATATCAAAGTATTAATCTACATGATAACTTAAACATTAAATTATGAAACAACTTATTTTATTCAGTTTAATCTTCCTTCATTTCACAGGTATATGCCAGTTAAAACTATACAACGTGAATCTTACCTGCAAAGACTCTGCTGTAGTATATATTGGAATTACTAATCATTTAAAAATTGATGGACAACAAGATCTCCGTAAATTTAAGGTTACATCAACTAATTCTGAAATTAGTATAGTAGATAACAATATCTCTTTGCGAACAGATAGAATAGGAATGGATACTATTAAAGTGTATAGTAATAATAAACTGGTTTCTACAAATATTTACAGGGTAGAGAAAATGAGTTATCCCAAAACCCAGCTTGCTTTTACAGAAGATACTATTATTACACAACATAAAATTCTTTCCAATCCAGTATTATCAGTTATTAATCCGAATACCCTTTTAAATTTAAACATACGTGTTATAGGATTCCAGTGTTCTATACAAAAAGCTAATGGAGGGCAATTCATTTATTCCGACGAAGTACATGGTAATAGGTTGACTAATAGTATTCTTAAATTAGTTCAAACGCTTTCAACAGGGGATAAGCTGGTATTCGACGATATAAAAGCGATAGCTAATGAAAACGATTTGAGAAAGCTACCCACATTTACTATTACAATAAGGTAATTAATAACCTATTTAAAACAAAAACAGGTCAGCTATTCGCCAACCTGTCTTTATAATATTGTAATATATAAATGTTCCTTAACTAAACACTTCTTTCAATTTATCAAAGAAGCTTCTTTCATTTTTATTTGGTTGTGGTTTAAAGTTAGGGCTATCCATTAGTTTCTCCAGTATAGCTTTTTCTTCTGAAGATACGTTTTGAGGAGTCCATACATTTACCTGTACCAATTGGTCTCCTTTAGCATAGCCTTGTACTTCGGGGAATCCTTTTCCTTTAAGTCGGAATATCTTTCCACTTTGTGTACCTGCAGGTATTTTAATTCTTGCTTTACCATCAATAGTTGGTACTTCTACCGATGTTCCAAAGACAGCTTCAGGGAAAGAAAGGTGTAATTCGTATGCCACATTCAAGCCATCTCTATGCAGTTCTGCATGTGCTTCTTCTTCTATCTGAATAATTAAGTCACCAGGATAGCCACCACGTTCGCCAGCATTTCCTTTGCCATTCATGCTTAGTTGCATACCAGCCTGAACACCCGCTGGAATATCTATTGATATAGTTTCTTCTCCAGCCTGAACACCAGTACCTCTACAGCCAGTACATTTTGCAGTAATGGTACTTCCCTCTCCATTACAGGTAGGACAAGTATTTACGGTTTGCATTTGTCCGAGGAAAGTATTGGAAACTCTACGTACCTGTCCACTTCCACCGCAGGTATTGCAGGTTTGAGAGCTATTTTTATCTTTTGCTCCAGATCCTGTACAGGTAGAGCAAACAATATTCTTTTTAAGTTTTACATTCTTGGTAACGCCTTTGGCCATTTCCTCGAAAGTAAGTTTAATTTTTATGCGTAAATTAGTACCTCTCTGACCAGTTTGTCTTCTTCCACCGCCGCCTCCTCTTCTTCCACCGCCGCCAAAGAAACTTCCATAAGAATCATCGCCAAAGATGTCGCCGAAATGACTGAATATGTCATCCATATTCATGCCGCCAGGATGGAAACCACCACCACCGCCACTTCCACCACCCGGTGCAAATGCCTGATGACCATAACGATCGTACTTAGCTTTTTTATCCCCATCGCTTAATATTTCATAAGCTTCTGCTGCTTCCTTAAACTTTTCTTCGGAGGCTTTATCGCCAGGATTACGGTCGGGGTGAAATTGCATGGCAACCTTACGGTAAGCTTTCTTAATTTCATCGTCCGATGCTGATTTACTTACCCCTAATATTTCGTAATAATCTCTCTTTGCCATGTTTTATTAATACTAGTATAATAATTTATGTTGACTTGGTTGCTGGTTGCTAGTTGCTGAATAGTTGGAATAGGTTATTTACCTACCACCACTTTTGCAAAACGAATAATCTTATCGTTCAGGTAGTAACCTTTTTGTACTTCGTCTATCACCTTATCTTTCAAGTCTTTTTTAGGAGCAGGGACTTCGGTAATAGCTTCATGTTTTTCAACATCAAAAAGAGTATGGATACTATCCATAGCCTTCAATCCTTTAGAGGCTAAGGTGTTTCTTATTTTATTAAATACCAGCATAATACCTTCTTTTTGAAGTTCAATATCAATATTGGTACCCAATTGTTTCTCCGCTCTATCGCAATCATCCAGTACATCCAGTAAGGAAACCATTAGTTCTCTGGAAGCGGTAAGTCTTAGTTCGATACTTTCTTTAGCTGTTCTACGTCTGTAATTATCAAACTCGGCTAAAAGGCGTATGTATTTATCCTTTTGTTCTGCCAGTTCAGCAGTTAGCTTTTCGGTTTCAGAAATTTCTACTACCGGCTCAGTATTTTCCGTAGTTTGTTCTGCTGTTTCAGTTGCGTTATTAATAATTTCTTCGTTACTACTGCTATTCTCCTGTACAATCTCGTTTTCAGACATGATATTCTATTATTTATTAGCTCGCTTGTTCACAATATTATTGCCAAGGCAAAGAAAACGGAAAAAATGGCATTATTTAAGATCAAATATGTAAAAGATGTCTGTTAATGATGCAAAATGAACATCTGGACTAAAGGTTTAAGGTATTCAACGTTTAATTCTTATAACTTAAATACAATGAAGGAAGGTTCAAAAAGTTTAATAGGTTTAATAGGTTTAAGGTTTAACTTTCAAATATGTTTATTATAATTGAGATTATACTGATGGGGCTTAAAAGTTTAAGAAGTTCAAGGTTCAACTTTAAAATCGATTAATGATGAACAAGATCTTTCGGTAGTTTTTGGAGGGTTTTCTGTTTTTTATTGGTTTTAGAGGGTCTATTGTTAAGATTGATCGGTCTATTGCAATAATCGGTTGGTCTATTGTAAAGATCGACTGGTAGATTACTGTAATTGGCTGTTCTATTAGCAAAAGTGGTTGGTCTATTGACAAGATCGGTCGGTCTATTGGAACGATTGGTAGGTCTATTGCAAAGATTGGGTTTGTAACTGTAAGAATGACTGGTAAATCTGAAATATGTTCATTCAGATTGATGGAATACACATTAAGATTGTAATTCTATTGATATAGATGGGTATTCTATGTATAAAGATTGATGGAATGTACTGGTAGATTTATCAGACGTTTGTACAGATGAATACTCTATGCATAAAGATTGAGACTCTATTGAATTAGATTGGTAAGATACTTTATCAAATTTGAATGATGCATAAGTAGATGGGGACTTTAGGGAAGCAGATTGTAGGGAAGGGCGATTAAACTAATTAGCTAATTTGCTGATGTGCTAATATGCTAATGGAATACATATACAAATTTGAAAAGCTAACAAAATGCTTTGTGTTGAATGTTGAATTTTAAATGTTGAATACGAATACAGGTTAGGAAGGTTATGGGGTTTAAGGTAGAACTTATATGATGAGTTGGTGAGACACCAAATACTATAAAATATAGAAAGAGATTGAAAATATTATTTCAACAAGTTTGATTGTATTTAATCTTTTTCATTTTATTTCTTCCTTAAAAAAGGATTAAGAAAATTTAATTAATTAAACTATATGACGAATCTGTAATAAAGAGATGATGAAAATCATTTTATTCTAGGAAACATGACGAAAATCATTTTTTTATAGATATATTTATTCATTATTTGATAAATAGTTTATAATAATTTAGTATGGATACACACTTAGATTGCGATGTTTTCACAACAAGAGTAGGAAAGCTACACCATAACTAAGAGTACCTAAAAATATAAATTATCAGTAATAGTTCGAGGAGTTCAAGGTTTAATACATAGTGTTTAATGTTGAATTTTAAATGTTGAATGAATACATCTTAAGTATCGTGATACTTGAAGTATGAAATAAAGTTTGGCTATACTTTATTAAAAGTAGCTACGGGAGCTTTGTCCGGATAACTAAGCAATTAATTATTTAGTTATGAAAGCTATTTTACTTAAGTATTCTACTGTATTAGCTTGTGTTTTGTCAATAATTTTCTGTTTTAGTTCAGGATTAAATGCACAGGTGCCTACTATTAGTTCTTTTACACCAACGAATGGTTGTACAAATACTAGTGTAACCATTACCGGAAGTAACTTTACAGGTGCTACAACAGTAAGCTTTGGTGGAATAGCTGCCAGTTCTTTTGTAGTAAATTCTGCTACCAGTATAACGGCTACTGTTGGTGGAGGAAATACAGGTACAATTGCTGTTACTACTCCATCGGGAACTGTAAATAGCAGCAGTAGTTTTACTTATGGAAAAATAGCTGCACTTGCTTATATAGCCAATTTTGGAAGTAATGACGTGAGTGTGATTAATACCGTTAATAATGCTGTATTAGCCTTAATACCTGTTGGGAGTAAACCGTTTGCATTAAGTGTGAGTCCTGATGGAACCAGGGCTTATGTGGCTAATGGATTAGGTAATTCGATTAGTGTAATAAATACCTCCACCAATAGTGTAATAGCAACGATTGCTGAAGGAGGAGAACCAGTAGGGTTGTGTGTGAGCCCAGATGGGAGTAAGGTATATGTTATAAATTATTCTGTATCTACTTTAAGTGTAATAAGTACCAGCAGTAATACCATCACATCTACTGTTTCGGTTGGTAGTCATCCCCAAGGAATTTGTATCAGTCCAGATGGAACAAAAGTATATGTAGCAAACTGGAGTGGAAATTCGGTTAGTGTATTTAATACTATTTCTAATACTGTGACTAATACAATATCAGGACTTAATGCACCTTATGGTATATATGCTAATCCAAACGGCACAAAAGTATATGTAGCAAATCAGTGGGGGAATACTATTAGTGTAATTGGTGTTGGCACGAATAGTGTAGTTAGTACTATTACGGTAGGCAACGCTCCTTTTGGGATAACAATGAGTGCAGATGGTAGTAAGTTGTATTCTGCCAATAACGGTGATAATACGGTGAGTGTAGTGAATACCAGTACAAACCTTAGTATAGCAACAATAGCAGTGGGGACTAATCCTGAAGGTATTAGTATAACACCAGATGGGGGTAGTATATATGTAGCCAATAATGGCAGCAATAATGTAAGTATAATAAATACCAGTACTAATACTGTAAGTGGAACAATAGCTGTAGGTACAACACCTATTGCTGTAGGTAATTTTATTGCTACTGTAACTGGGGTTTGCCCAATAGCCCCTTTAATTAAATCATTTAGTCCGGCTTCTGCCAGTACTGGTACAACGGTAACAATAAAAGGAACTGCTTTTACAGGGACAAGTGGGGTAAGTTTTGGCGGGATAGCTGCAAGTTCTTTTGTAGTTGTAAATGATAGTACCATTACTGCAGTTGTGGGCAGTGGGGCTAATGGGACTGTAAGTGTATTGAATAGTAACGGGTTGACTGGTATATTGGCTGGGTTTGTATTTAAAATTCCGGCAAGCATTACTTCTTTTACACCTACCAGTGGATGCCCAGGAACCAGTGTAACAATAACTGGAAGCAACTTTACAGGAGCGACTGCAGTAAGTTTTGGAGGCGTAGCTGCCAGTTCTTTCGTAGTAAATTCTGCTACCAGTATTACTGCGATTGCTGATACGGGTACTACAGGGGTAATAAAGATTACAACTCCTTCGGGAACTGTTAGTAGTAGCAATAATTTTATAGTTGGAACTGTAACAGGGTTTGCGTTCATAACTAATGATAGTACAGTAAGTGTTATTAACACAAAGACAAATGCAGTAACTACTAAAATAAAAGTTGGGGGTGCTCCAAGGGGGGTATGTATTAGTCCTGATGGTAGTAAAGCCTATATAGTAAATGTAGGAAGCAGAACCGTTAATGTAATAAATACGGCTACTAATAAGGTAGTAGCAACTGTGCCTGTAAATGTAGATCCCTTTAGCGCCTGTATAAGCCCCGATGGGACAAAATTATATGTAACTAATAATAGTAGTAATAATGTAAGTGTAATAAATACTGCTACCAATACTGTAACTGCCACTATACCTGTAAATGATGCACCAGATGGCATTGCTATTAGTCCTGATGGATTGAGACTATATGTAGTAGAAATATTTACCAATGATGTATATGTAATTAATACAACTACTAATACTAAGGCAGCATTGATACCAGTTGGAAATGGAGCAGCAGGAATCAGTATTTCACCTGACGGGACAACCATATATGTAACCAACTGGAATGATAATACGGTAAGTGTAATTAGTACAGCTACTAATACTGTAACAGCAACTATTCCAGTAGGTACAGGCCCTTATGGGGTTTGTGTGAGTGCGAATGGAAAGAAGGCTTATGTTGCTAATTTTAGCAGCAATAATGTAAGTGTTATTAATTCAGCAACTAATACGGTGACCGCTACTGTGAGTGCTGGTACTAACCCTATGGGTATAAGCTTTAATAATGTGGACTCGAAGTTATATGTAACCAATAATAGTAGCAATAATATTAGCATAATAGACAGTAATAATACTGTAACAGGAACCATTGCAGTAGGAAGTGGACCACAAAGTATGGGGAACTTTATAGCTTATATTGGTTCTGCTTGTTTACCTGTACCTAAAATAAAATCATTTAATCCTACTATTGGAGTTACAGGCACTTTGGTAACTATAAAAGGAAAGGCATTTACAGGGACTACTGCTGTTAGTTTTGGAGGAGCTCCTGCAAGTAGTTATACGGTTGTAAATGATAGTACTATTACTGCTGTAGTAGATACTGGCACAAGTGGAAGTGTAAGAGTAGTAACAGGAGGAGGAATTGATAATTTAACTGGGTTTGTGTATTGTGTGCCTAACAGTGCTATTATTACTAAAGCGGCGTGTTATGCATATACCTGGCATGGCAATACCTATACCAACAGTGGTACTTATACTTTTGATAGCTTAAATGCAAAGGGTTGCGACAGTTTAACTACGCTACAATTGACGGTAAACGCTGCTCCATTTGTAAGCATCACAGCCAATCCTGGGGGAACTGTTTGTAAAGGAACAAAAGTTACCTATACTCCAACACCTGTAAATGGTGGTGTTAGTCCAAGTTATATCTGGAAAAGAAATGGAAAAATTGTAGGTATAGATTCAGTTTATAGTTGTGATAGTCTTGTAGATAATGATAGTATCAGTTGTACCATGACTAGTAGTATTGCTTGTTTAACAGTAAAATCGGTTAATGCCAGTATTATACAATCTGTATCACATTTAAGTATTAGTTGTCCTGCAAGTATAGTTGCTAATAGTACACCGGGTATTTGTGGCGACACATTAGTTTACCCCAAAGCTTCAGTAATAAGTGTACCTGCTGCTACAGTGACTTATAGTCAGCAAAGTGGAACTTTTTTTCCTGTAGGATATACTACGGTGTTGGTTTTAGCTAACAATGGTTGTGAAGTAGATACCTGCAACTTTACCGTAAGGATTAAAGATATAGATCCTCCTATTTTTACTTATATGCCGAAAGACACTATAATATATGCATTACCTGGAAGTTGTGGGGCTGTAAGCAAATATATATTGCCAAAATTCTATGATAATTGTATTGATACAATTAATAATTTAATTGACACTTCTCAAATATTTGGTTATACAGGTGCTATGCAAACTTTTACAGTTCCTGCGTATGTTAGTACCGTTAAAATTAAAGCTTTTGGTGCTAAAAGTAGTGGGTTTGGAGGTTTTGCAAGTGGCTTATTAAACGTTAATCCAGGGGAGAATTTGTATGTTTTTGTTGGAGGACAAGGGTCACTTATGGGTTATAATACATTAAGTGGAGGCGGGTTTAATGGAGGGGGAAATGGTGCAGGCAGAGAGAAATGTGGAATTTGGTGTGATGTAGAAGTAGGATATGGAGGAGGAGGAGCTACTGATATAAGAATTGGTGGAATGGGTCTTACAAATAGAATAATTGTTGCAGGTGGTGCAGGTGGAGATTATTATAATGACTACACAGCAAGTCTTCAATATGGAGGAGGAAATGGTGGTGGACTAAATGGAGGAAGAAACAATGTTGGAAGTTCAGGGACTGGGGGGACACAACTGAATGGTGGAACTTCGGGCAGCGCTGCAGGAACTAATGGAAGCCTTGGTCAAGGAGGATCAGCTAGCTCTAATAGTTCTTATGTATCAGGCGGTGGAGGCGGATATTATGGTGGAGGGGCTGGAATACCAGGTGGAGGCGGATCAAGCTATATAGGTGGCGTATTGAATGGTTATACAAGAGAGGGTAATAGTAGTGATAGTTTTTCTAATAATGGCTATTTAATATTAACATGGAGAAATCCTACCTGGGGGATTCTTAAACAAACAAATGGAATTCCTTCTGATTCTATATTCCCAATAGGAACTACTATTAACACCTATACAGCCACAGATGTTTCGGGAAATGTATCTACCCGTAGTTTTAAAGTAACCGTAATTCCTGCAAAGCCAACTATTAGTATAGTAAGTAATAATGATACAATTTGTGCAGGTTCGATAGTTACCTACACAGCAACTGCTACCAATGCCGGTAACAATCCTGTATATCAATGGAAGAAGAATGGCATTAACGTAGGGGCAAATAATGTGGTATATATCGATTCGTTCTTAAAAAATAAAGACACAATACAGTGTGTGATAATTTCTAATACTACTTGTCCTGATTCGCTTTCTGGGTTTAGTAATAAAAAGATCGTCACAGTCTTTCAGTATCTTACCCCAACGATAAGTATTAGTTCTGATAAAACAGGAACTATTTGTAAGGGCACAAAAATAACCTTTACAGCCAGTATTACTAATGGAGGAATAGCCCCTATAATACAATGGATTAAAAGTAGTGCAGTAGTGGGGAGCAATAATGCTGTTTATATGGATAGTAGTTTACTATCGCAGGATACCGTTGTTTGTTCTGTAACGAGTGATGCGTTTTGTTCTGTTACTAAATATAGTAATACTATTATGATGAATGTAAATGCTCAGATTGTTAGTTTGGGCAATCTAGCTGCAACAGGTTGTATAGGAGTTGCTAATTTGATAGTGAGTGGTGCTGTAGCTAACGATAGTATAAAATGGTATAATGGGTCTGTATTAACCAATAAGTCGAAACTAGTATTAGATACTAATGTAGTAACCGTATGTGGTGGAAATGGGTATGGTTCTGCCAATAATCAATTTTATTACCCTAATGGAGTATCGGTAGATGGTAGTGGAAATATTTATGTATCTGACATGTTTAATCATAGGATACAAAAATTTATGGCAGGAAGTACAGTAGGCATTACCGTAGCAGGAGTGGGTGGACAAGGTTCTGCTGCTAATCAACTAAAC
>CAIVPM010000302.1 GCA_903907815.1 uncultured Chitinophagaceae bacterium
ATTCTGGGCTTATTGGTTACCAATACCTCATGCTCCAGTTCGTTGCTTTTAAAGAACACCATTTTCCCTTCATTAGGCGATATATTTTGTTCCTTCCCTTCTTGATATATACACAGTTCCCCACCATCATTTTTCACCCATGCTTCATTTAAATACAGTATCATAGTATATTTTCTACTATCATTGTTTTTAAACTGATCAAGGTGTCTTTTATAGAAACTTCCTTGCTCATACAATGCATAGTGAAACTCATATTCTGTGATGCCTGTATAGCAGGTTTCATTTAGATATAGAACAAAAGCATCAACCATATCCAGGAAACTATTTTCCGATACATTCTCATGTTTACGGTCTAGCCAGTAAATCATATCACTCCTAAAAAGCTTGTTCTGTTCCACTATAATATGGTTCCCCGTTCCTGCCGAATGCATTTGTTTGTCTGCATATAAAGCTTGCAGGTTTTCTATAAGCTTTGCAGAGAGAGGTTCGTTTAAAAAGTTGTCTGAGATACCTACTTTATTATCCAGGAAACTATTGATGAGAATATCGAATTTGTTTTGCAATAAAGAAATTGAGAGCGTAATTGTAATAGCCGTATTCAGTGAAGTTAGGGGCCAGTAAAGAATAAACACTTTTAATTATCCTAATTGGTAGATTATAATAATCAAAGGCTGATAAAATAGTGCACCCTGATTAAAAGCGAAAATGTTCTACTAACATAAACTTACTACTAATAACCTACTACTTACAACTTAAAACCTACAACTTATTACGCAAGCTCCAATATATTTGCTCCTTTAATAAATGGTTGCTATATAAAAAAATACTTCGCTATGTCGGTTATACTCATCAAGAATATTAAGATACTGGTTAATGCCCGTGAAGATTATGCTTTATTAAAAGGGGAGGCTCTCAGTAATCTGCCACAGATAAACGATGCATATCTTTTAATAGAAGATGATACCATAGTTAAGTATGGCAAAATGTACGATAGAAGTTACCCAACTGCAGAACCTACTGAAGTAATAGATGCAACAGGTAAAGTAGTAATGCCTGCCTGGTGCGATTCCCATACACATATTGTATTCGATGGAAGCAGAGAACAGGAGTTTGTATATAAGATTAAAGGAATGGGCTACGCCGAAATAGCAGCAAAAGGCGGTGGTATATTAAACTCGGCTGCTAAAGTAGCGGCAGCTTCCGAACAGGAATTGTATACGCAGGCAAAGAAAAGACTAGACGAAATTGTAGCCCTTGGTACAGGTGCTGTAGAAATAAAAAGCGGATACGGGTTATCGGTAGAAAGCGAACTTAAAATGCTTAGGGTTATTAAGAAACTTAGCGAAAATTCAAAGGTAATTATCAGGTCTACTTTTCTGGGTGCACATGCTATTCCTTCTTTATATAAAGAAAATAGAGAGGACTATATTCAATTAATTATAGAAGAGATGCTGCCTAAAATTGCAGCGGAAAAACTAGCCGATTTTATCGATGTATTCTGCGAACAAGGATTCTTTACACCAGAAGAAACAATCCTTATTTGTAATGCGGGAAAAGCCTATGGGTTACTTCCTAAAATTCATGCAAACCAGTTAAATATTTCAGGTGGCGTTCAGGCCGGAGTTGCTGTAAATGCTATCAGTGTAGATCATCTGGAAACAGTATCTCAAAACGAAATTGATTGCTTAAAGAATACCGACACTATTGCTACTTTGTTGCCCAATCCATCTTTATACTTAAGAATGCAATATGCACCTGCCCGACAAATGTTGAACGATGGTCTAGCCATTGCATTAGCGTCCGATTATAATCCAGGTTCATCGCCAAGTGGCAACATGAACTTAGTGGTATCGCTGGCTTGTATGCAAATGAAACTGTTGCCGGAAGAAGCAATTAATGCTGCTACTATCAACGGTGCTTATGCAATGGGAATAGCAAATGAAGTAGGTACTATTTCGGCAGGTAAAAAAGCCAACCTGATTATAACAAAAGAAATTCCTTCACTTACTTTTCTGCCTTATGCATTTGGGTCAAACCTGATAGATAAGGTGATGATTGCAGGGGAGTTTATTCAGTAAATAGTATTGTAAACTTGCTGATATTATCCATCATATTGTTTAGTTTTTCAAACTACTGCCTGTAGTTTAATTATACAACTTATCAACAGCTAACGAATAACTTTTAATTTACCAAATAAGGGATGCTATTATTTTCGCGACGTATTTGGTTTTCGTTTAACAATGAAATTAAAAGGGAAATCCGGTGTAAATCCGGTGCTATCCCCGTAGCTGTAAGTTGATAGTGATGTAAGAGAAGTGATCGCAATAAAACGTTCACGACACTTGATTCACAACTAACGAAGAATACCACTTTTAGTGTTTGTGTAAGCAGCATTAATGGGAAGGTTTCGTTAGGGTTAACAAGCCAGAAGACCTGCCTGATACAATGGTTCATTCACGGCTTTCGGGTTGAAAGGCAAGGGTCTTGTAAATACTACTGCAGAAGTATTTATACTATTCTATCGTTCTCTTTTTCCGCAAGCTCATTGTTAACTTTTAAATTATGTACAATGAGTAAAAAAATTAAATCACTCATCATCGCATCCCTTGCTTGTAGCGTATTACAGGCACAGACCGATACCACCGCTAAGGTATTGGACGAAGTAGTTATTACTGCCAATAAAATGGTGCAGAAACAAAGTACTACTGGTAAAGTAATTTCGGTAATAAATAAAACAGAGTTAGAAAGAAATCAGGGTAAATCCCTGGGACAAATTTTAAACGATCAGGTTGGCTTGGTTGTAAATGGAGCACTCAATACTAGTGGTTCAGTACAAAGAGTATATACCCGAGGTGCCGGTAGTGGATTAACGCTGATACTGGTAGATGGTATTCCTGCCTACGATCCTTCAGATATTGATAATAATTTCGATCTGAATTTTATTCCATTATCCAGTATCGAAAGAATAGAGATATGTAAAGGCGCTCAATCCACTTTATATGGTAGCGATGCAATAGGAGGGGTGATTAATATTATTACTACTAAAAATAATATTGCCAGAAAACTCAACACGGATATTGCGCTCTCTGCTGGTATTTTTGGTACTACTAAATCGAGCATTAATATTTTTGGCAAAGTAAATAAGCTGAGTTACGAACTTGCTGCTACCGATTTTAGAACAGATGGTTTTTCTTCTGCTTTTGATAGCTCAGGTAAGAGAAACTTTGATAATGATGGTGCTAAAATGGGTACTGTAAATGCCAGCTTAAAATATCAGGTTAATAATCAACTTAGTATTAAAGCCTTTGGTAAACTCAGCGCTTATAAAGCGGATATTGATTACGGTGCATTTGCCGATAATGCAGATAAGATTAATAATCAAACTAAGGTAGCAGGGGTGTCTTTTTCTGTAAAGAAAAATAATCTTCAGGAGAATGGTTATTATCAATATACTGCCAGCACAAGGCACTATGATTTGCTTCCCGGCGGAACAAATGATTATCATTCCATTAATCAGGTTGCTGAATATTATGCCAGCTTTAAACTGCTAAAGAATATAACAATGCTTGCAGGTAGTGAGTACAGATATAGCTCCATGAATAGCTTATACCACGATCCTTCCTGGGGTGATAGTCCTTTCAATTATACCGCTTTCCGACAGTATTCTGTTTACTCTTCACTGATGTATAAATGCGATAAATTAAATGTTGAGTTAGGTGGTCGTTACAACAATCATTCCCGTTATGGCAACAATTATACCTATACATTCAACCCATCTTACAAGATCAATAATTCTTTCAGAGTCTTTGGTAGTATAGCCACTGCGTTTAAAGCACCAAGTCTTTACCAGTTGTTCGATCAATGGTCGGGTAATAAAGATCTGAAACCAGAAAAGAGTATTACCTATGAAGCGGGGGTGCAACATACTGCTGCAGAATTTCAGCAAAGACTGGTATTATTCTATAGGAATATAGAGGATGGAATAGATTATAATTATGGCACTTATGCATACTTTAATTATAATACACAGAAAGTAAATGGCTTGGAATATGAGGTTTCATATCATCCTTCTGAGGTGCTATCCATTACAGCGAATTATACATTTCTATCTCCACAGGAATCAAAGCTAAGCAGTGTTACTTTGAAGGATACTTCTTACGATTATTCTTTAAAGATTCCTAAGCATAGTTTTAATCTTACAGCAGGCTATACTATTAATAACCATTTATATTTCAGAATGGGAACTAAGTATGTTTCTTCCCGATACGATTTTGGAGGATATAAGCTGGATGAATATATGCTGGTAAATGCTTATGCAGAATATAAGTTCAATAGTAAAGTAAAACTGTTTGCCGACTTTCAGAATATAGGTAATGTTCAGTTCTTCGAAACAAGAGGTTACAACTCCACACCCAGATATTTTATGACAGGTGTATTACTGAAGTTTTAATAGCTAAAGGACAAAAGGTTCATAAATTAAAAAAGCCTGAAGTATATTAAACTTCAGGCTTTTTATGTATTGGTATTTAAGTATTAATTCATAATTATTAATTCTTAATTAAGGCGACAGCCGACTAATTCTCCAAGAACTATTGTCTACATTATATTCAACTCTGTCGTGTAGCCTGCTGCTTCTTCCTTGCCAGAATTCTATCTTGTTGGGATTAACTCTATAACCTCCCCAATGTGCCGGCCTTGGAACTGTATCGCCATATTCTTGCGTGTACTTTGCAACGCTGGCTTCCAGTTCCTCTCTGTTTTCCAGTATACTACTTTGGTTACTTGCCCATGCACCTATTCTGCTGCCAACAGGCCTGGAATAAAAGTACTCATCATTGTAGGAATCTTCCAGCTTTTCTATGCTACCTTCTATTCTTACCTGTCTTTCCAGTTCTTTCCAGAAGAACAATAAACTTACAAATGGGTTAGCTAGAATATCGCCACCTTTTCTGCTGTTATAGTTGGTGAAAAATACAAAGCCTTTTTCATCATAACCTTTCAACAACATTATTCTGGAGGATGGTCTGCCTTCTTTCGAACAGGTAGAGAGTGTCATGGCATTTACCTCATCAAGATTACTTTCTATTGCCTCTTTCCACCAGATGCTAAACTGGTCATACGGATTATTGGAAACTTCTTTTTCTGATAATGATTTTAGCTTGTAGTCTTTGCGTATATCTGCGATTGCCCTATTCATAAAACTTTTATTTGATTAACGAATTAGCGAATTAATGAATTAGCTAATTCGTATTATTCTATCTCCTAACTCCTCTCCCCCTTGTATCAATTAGCACATTTGCATTTCAGCTAATTAGCTAATTGTTATTAATGTATTATTCTATCTCCTGTCTCCTAACTCCTCTCTCCTTGTATTAAACTGCTCGTACACTTATTACTTCATCAATCCTGGTAGTATATCTTGGCGAAAGCTTTTCCTGCCGCATCTTCCAGGTTCTTTTAATATCCTGCGAAGCAAGTTTTAGCTTAGTGCATCCAATACTATGATTAATAATATCCATTACCTGCATTAGTGGCTGATGCTTAGGATTAGAATTACTAAACAGCGATGTCTGCGTTACATTCTCCGGCGTAAAATCCATGACTATCACCCCTGCTTTTTTGTAATACAA
>CAIVPM010000303.1 GCA_903907815.1 uncultured Chitinophagaceae bacterium
ATCAATCTTACTTTAAATAAAGGCAATACTATGATAGATGGTGTAGTAGGATTGTATAATAATAGTTTTAGCAATGCCATTATAAAAGGAGAGGATGCTTATAAATTTAATGGGAATGAAGAGAATATAAGTATTGCTCAGAGTGGTACTACCCTTAGTATAAATGCTAAACCTGAAATTGCGGGAGTAGATACTATGTTTCTTAACCTCAACAAAATGATTGCAGGCACTACTTATAATTTCAATATCTCTACAACAAATATGCCGGGTAATATTACTGGAAATATTATAGATCGTTATCTGAATACCAATTCGGTTTTAAAGATGAACGACAGTAATAAAATAATGTTTACTGTAGATACTTTTACCAGTTCAAAAGCTGCAAACAGGTTCATGATCATCTTGAATAACAAGAGTACTTTACCAGTAACAAATTTAACCTTAAAAGGCAAAGCTATTAATCAACATACTTCTCTTAACTGGAGTGTTGAAACGGAAAAAGAAGTTAGCAATTATACGGTTGAAATAAGTAAGGATGGAATACACTACTCCCCAGTTTATACTACACCTGCTTTTAATATAAACAATAGTCATTATAGCTATTCCAGCGAGGAAAAAGAAACAGGTAATAAATACTATAGAATAAAGATGACCGATAACAAAGGGAGCTTCTTATATAGTAATACTATAGAAATATTTACAGGTAAAGAAGGTGCTATTTCGGTATATCCCAATCCTGCAATAAATAACATTACAGTCTCCTCACCATCCACTACTGGCATGATAAGTATTAGTGATATGAGTGGTAAAATATATTTGACGCAACAAATAAAGAGTACTTCCACATCCTTACATATTAATAAGCTTAAACAAGGTATGTATACCATAACCATTCAAACTGAAGAAGGTAAAAAGACTACAAGTGTTTTAGTAGAAAAATAAGCATATAGATAATTAATAGTGATTAGAAGATTTAGATGCTAAGAATCATATCTGATTAAATTATTAAACGGATTTGTGTTTAATAATTTAAAGTGAAGCCTATAAAACACAACTAAATTTCTAAAAACATGACAGTTATCATGTTGATATATTTGTTGGAATGTTAGTTTTATTTTTGTGAGGTTATGGGAAGCTTGATAAATGATATTCCACTAAAAGTACTACACGAAAATAAGTTATTATCTTCCAGAGCATTTACTGTATGTAAAGAAATAAAAAGAGAACCTACTTTTAATGAGATAATTAATTTTTATGATGAGCACCATACTTTTATTAAAGTTAGGAACTGTGGCATAAACACTAATATAGAACTGGAAGAGATCTGTAAACATGCTATAGATGTCTATAATAAATTAGAAAACAGGTTAGAATTACATTAACCCACCTTACCATACTTATTTCACTATATATCTACCTGAATATAGTTTTACTTTACTTTGTATTTCTCCTGTCTCCTACCTTCTGTCTCTTACCTTCTATCTCCTGTATTCCATGTATTCATTATCAAATCATCACCTTATCAAATTATCACTTTCGTTCTATGCCATCGTTTCCGTAGTAATTTAAACACTAAAATATATTGTGGCATACTTTTGGAAAGTAATTAAAATAAAAACATGAAAAAGTATACGATTATATTGCTATGTGTTACTATGCTTGTTGCTATGAACAGCGTTGCACAGAATAAGGGAATAGCTTATTATACTGCCAATGCACCCTTTAAAATGGAAGCAGTAAAAACACCTACTTTCCCCGATAAGAAGTTTACCATTACTGATTACGGTGCAAAATCAACAAAGAATTTTCTTAATACAAAAGCTATTAACGACGCCATTGATGCTTGTTCTGCAGCAGGTGGAGGAACAGTTGTAATTCCTTCTGGTATATGGCTAACGGGGCCTATAGAATTGAAAAGTAATGTGAATTTATATGCCAGCAAAGGTGCTGAAATTAATTTCACGGAAGATCATACTCAATACCCTATGATTGCCCCTGGCAATAAGGGAAATAAGTTTGTAACCAAATCGCCAATATATGCTTACGAAGCAACCAATATTGCTATTACAGGCGAAGGTATATTTGATGGTGCTGGAGATAGCTGGAGAGAAGTAAAGAAAAGTAAAGTAGATAAAGCAACCTGGATGATTTTACAAAACAAAGGAGGCGTATTAAGTAATGATGGCAAAGTGTGGTGGCCAAGCAGAGAAGCGTACGCTGGAGAAGAATATGTAAAGTCATTGAAAGAAAAAAGCAATGTTACTGCAGAAGATTATGTAGCCGCAAGAGATTTTCTACGCCCTTATATGGTTTACTTTATTAAATGCAAACAAGTATTATTAGAAGGAATTACCTTAAGAAATTCTCCAAAGTTTGTCTTTTACCCAAACAACTGTCGTGACCTTACCATGAATAAGGTAAATGTATACAATGACTTTGCCGCTCAAAATGGTGATGGTATTGATATAAGTGCCTGCAAGAATGTAATGATTTATCAATGCACTGTTAATGCAGGTGATGATGGTATCTGTATGAAATCGAGCGGTAAAACAGAAACACCGACTTCGGCTAATCTGGAGAACATTGTTATTGCTGAATGTACCGTACTGAAAGCACATGGTGGCTTTGTAATTGGCAGCAATACCGATGGTGGAATGAACAACATATTTGTTACAAACTGTACCTTTAAAGGTAGTGATATTGGAGTAAGAGTAAAGAGCAATTCAGGTGTAGGTGGTTTAGTACACAATATCTATATTCAGGACATTTATATGCTTAATATTGAACAGGAAGCATTCTCTTTTATAACTGATTATGCTAATGTAACTGCTGGGAAAAGCAAGAAAGATGTGATGCCAACAGAGAACAATAAAACTCCTGAATTCACTAATTTCTTTTGTAAAAACATAGTGTGTGTTGGTGCTAATCAAGGATTTAAACTATCAGGATTAGCGGATAAGAAAATACATCATCTATACTTCGAAAACGTAACTATCAGCGCTGCAAAAGGATTTGAGTGTAAAGAATCGGAAGAAATTTTCTTAAAGAATGTAAAGATCAAAACAGAAGATAGCGAAGTTTACAGAACGAATGGTTGTAAAGGAATTCATATAAATGAATAGCCAGCAATTCTCTTTATAGAGATTAATGATTGGATAATTCAACAATTGATAAAGTGGGGCAGAAAAGCACTTAATTTGTGATTCAAATTATTTATCACATGGAATATGTTTTTTGTATAGCTGCCGTAGCTCCTCTTAGAAAAGAGCCATCGCATAGAAGCGAAATGGTTAGTCAGTTATTACTGGGAGAAACAGGTAAAGTAATTAGTATTGAGAACGACTTTGTGGCTATAGAATGTACCTATGATGGCTACGTAGGATGGATACAAAAGAAACAGATTGTATTACAAAGCTTTCTTCCAAAACAAGATGGCTATTTTTTAAATGCCATTCAGGATGTATTCTTTAATCATAGTGGTTGTAGAGTAAGTATTGGTACTCCTTATTATAATGATAAAATTATATTAGATAAAACCCAGGTTAGTTACCCCCTTATTCAAGAAAGGCTTTTAAACTATACTGAAAAGAATATTCTTGCACTATTAGAGCATTATATGCATACTCCCTATTTATGGGGAGGAAAATCGAGCTTTGGTATAGACTGTAGTGGCCTTACCCAGCAGGTATTTAAGTTGATGGGGATCTGGTTGCCAAGAGATGCTTACCAACAAATAGAACTTGGAGAAGAAGTTGCTTTTATATCAGAAGCAAAAACAGGTGATATAGCATTTTTTGATAATGGAGAAGGCAAAATAATTCATGTGGGAATCATGGTTAATAATGATAACATTATACACGCATCAGGAACAGTACGGCTGGATAAAATAGATATGGGTGGAATAATCCATACCGAAACGGGAGAAAGAACGCATAAATTAAGAATTGTGAAAAGAATGAAAGGGTAATGGGTAATGGATGATTGATAATGGATAATTGATAATGGATAATTGATAATGGATTTGTAGTTATATTCTTCTATTTCCTGACACCTATCTCCTTTCGCTTAATACAAAAAGAAACCCCATTTGGAAAACCAAACGGGGCCATTATGAGCAAGCAACCGAACTAAAAAACATTTTCATCAATTCCTCATCTCGGAATCGATTGCAAATATAATAATAATTATTTAACATAGAGAAATATTTTTTCTTCTTTTTAAACATTTTTCTAATAGAATTGTTCCTGCGCATTCGAGATGTGAAATTTTATAGTCATAAATTCGTTTTCTTTTACAAATTTCAAATGAGTAAAGGCGTATGCCATTAATTTTGCCGACACTAACAAATAACCATGTATAACATTAAAATAAATTTTGAGCAGAAAGGTTTAGAGCCTGTTCTGTTACAAAACATTCCCTCTGGAGATTTTATTCTGGAAGCTTTATTAGACAATGATATTGAGTTACATCACAATTGTGGTGGTGTTTGCGCTTGCAGCACTTGTCACATTTATATAGATAGAGGAGAAGAGTTTATAAAAGATCTTAGTGATAAAGAAGAAGATTTTATTGATAGAGCTGTTAGTCCTAAACTAAATTCCCGTTTAGGTTGTCAATGTAGATTATTGTCGGGTAGCGGCGATATTGAAATTACATTACCTGACCAAACGCAATTCTTAGGAGAATAGATTCAAATAATATTATAATATATAATTATGAGCCAATACGAACCACCAATTTACTGGAGAGATTATGAAGATATTGCTTTGAAGCTATACGAAAAATTTGGAGATGACTTTACCGAATCTAAGATATACAGAATACGTTTTTCAGATTTATTAGAGTCGGTACTTCAACTACCAAACTTTGAAGGTAAAAGGGAAGAATGCAACGAAGGTCATTTAGAAATGATTCAGAGTAGTTGGGTATACGAGTGGAGAGATAGTCAGAAATAGTAAACTTCTTAAATTCGTACTATGAAAGTTCACAATGTATTAGACTACTTTAAACAGATAACTACTTTTGTATTTGATGTAGATGGTGTACTTACCGATGGCTCCCTCGTAATATTGCCCAACGGAGTTATGGCGAGAAACATGAATACTAAAGATGGATTTGCATTGCAGTTAGCTATAAAAAAAGGATATAATATAGTTATTATTTCTGGCGGCTCTTCGCCTGAAGTAGAATACAGATTAAATACACTTGGTATTACTGAAGTATATATGAAGGCAGAGAATAAATTAAACATACTTCAGAACCATTTAGCTATTAAGAATATATCAGCTACTAATGTTCTATTCATGGGAGATGACATACCCGATATAGAAGCTATGAAAAGCGTTCATCTGGCTACTTGCCCTTCCGATGCTACACAAGATGTTTTAGCTGTTGCAGAATATGTTTCTCCTTATCCAGGCGGAAAAGGTTGTGTAAGAGATGTAATAGAAAAAGTTATGAAGCTGCAAGGCAAGTGGGTAACAAATACTGATATACAATCAATCTAATATAATAAAACCTTTCTATAATTGAATAAGATAAGCGCATTTCTACAGTTAGTTAGATGGCAAAACTTATTGTTTGTTTTATTAACTCAAATACTGGTTCGTTACTGTATAATTCGCCCAATTCTTATTAATAATCATGCCCACTTTAATATACCTTTTCCCTATTTCTTACTACTACTAATATCTTCCATATTAATTGCTGGTGGCGGGAATATTATTAATGATTATTTTGATCAGAATATAGATCAGATAAATAAACCACATAAAACAATTGTAGGCAAATTCATCAATAGAAGATGGGTATTACTATGGCACTTGCTCTTTAGTTTGTGGGGCATATTATTCGGCTTTTATATTTCCCTTAAATGTGGTTTACACTGGATAGCCCCCATGAATTTAATTTGTGTATTATTGTTATTCATCTATTCTATTTCCCTTAAAAGAAAATTCCTTGTAGGTAATTTATTAATTGCTTTATTAAGCTCCTGGGTTGTTTTTATAATTAGTCTGGCAGAATTAAGAACAAATTATAATCTGGGAATCTGTACTGTTATTAATCAAAAGATCTTCAAATTAAGTGTCACTTATGGTGGATTTGCTTTCATTATATCCTTGATTAGAGAAGTGATTAAAGACTTAGAAGATGTGGCAGGTGATAGAAAATTTGGCTGCACTACAATGCCTATTGTATGGGGGCAGAATTCTACCAAAGTATTTGTTGCTGTATGGCTTATTGTGCTAATTGCTTCCACATTGATAATCAATATATATATAACCAGTTTTGGTTGGTGGCTAAGTGCAATTTATGCGCTACTCCTTGTTGTGGCTCCATTAATATGGATATTCAAAATACTTATGAAGGCCTCCACAACACAAGATTTCCATAAGCTTAGTTCCTATGTAAAATGGATTATGCTTACAGGTATTTTAAGTATGTTATTCTTTACCTCTTATAAAATGTAATTATACTTCATGCTAAACAAAAAGGTTATTCTGGCATCACAATCGCCAAGAAGAAAGCAATTACTGGAGTGGGCCGAAATTTCATTCGATATAAAGGTTTTACATACTGATGAACATTACCCTGAAGATATTTCCAATGAGGAAGTTCCTGTATATATTGCAACTCAAAAGGGTACAATAGTCTGGGATTCATTAGATAGTATTCAACAAAAGGATTCCATTATTATTGCGGCAGACACGATTGTTGTATTAGATAATGAAATTATTGGCAAACCTGCAAATAGAGAAGATGCTGTATTAATTTTAAGCAAACTATCTGGCAATAAACATCGTGTAATTACTGGTGTTTCTATTATTTCCGAAAAAGAAATTACTAATTTTTACGACATTACTTATGTTCAATTTCATACCCTTACTATTGAACAGATTGAATATTATATTGATCAATATAAACCTTATGATAAAGCAGGTGCATACGCCATA
Organism: uncultured Chitinophagaceae bacterium; assembly: GCA_903907815.1. Lineage (GTDB taxonomy): Bacteria > Bacteroidota > Bacteroidia > Chitinophagales > Chitinophagaceae > CANFLJ01. The sequence goes on from CAIVPM010000303.1 coordinate 6,954, forward strand.
CAGGAATGGATTGGAGTTACTGGTATACATTCAATTGATGGTGATTTTTATAATGTAATGGGACTACCAGTAAGTAGAGTTGTAAAGGCACTGGAACATATCTCAAAATAAGATATTGTTTATGGTAGGGCTATTCATGTACCTTAGTACTTTTAAGCCCACACTATGTTAGTTCCTGAAAAATTATTACACTATATCTGGCAGCATCAATATTACCAGCATACTAATTTATCTACCGACGAAGGGGAGAGTTTAACTATATTAAACGCAGGGATCTACAATTTAAATCAAGGCCCAGATTTTACTGATGCTTCTATCAGAATCAATAATATTAAATTAGTTGGCAACATTGAAATTCATCTAAACTCTTCCGACTGGGATATACATAAACATGAATCTGATGCAAACTATAATACGGTGGTGTTGCATATTGTCTGGAATAATGATACCGTAATAAAAAACAAAAATGGACAAATTATACCGCAGCTAACTATTAGTAACCTTATACCTAAATGGTTGCTTGATAGATATACATTATTAATGAATGCGCCCGACACCTTACCCTGTAGTTCTTTCTTACCCTATATAAAACCAATTATATGGACAAGTTGGAAAGAACGACTTACTATCGAAAGGCTTGAAGAAAAGACTACTATAATATTATCCTTATATGAAGAATCTAAACATCATTGGGAAGAAGTTCTCTGGTGGATGCTGGCTAAAAACTTTGGCTTAAAACTGAATGATGAATTGTTTATACAAATGGCTAAGTCTATCCCAGTAAATATACTTGCTAAACATAAAAATCAACTGTTCCAGATTGAAGCATTATTGATGGGTCAGGCAAATTTATTAAATGAAGATTCATCAACCATTGACGATGAAGACAGAATTAAACTTAGAAGAGAATACACTTATTTGAATCAGAAATATAGTTTAACACCAGTAGTCTTAATGCCTGTATTTCTTAGAATGCGTCCTTCAGGGTTTCCAACAATTAGAATGGCACAGTTAGCAATGTTGGTACAGCAATCGAAGCACCTTTTTTCTACTATTAAAGAAACTAAGGATATAAAACTAATAAAGAAGATACTTAAAGTAAAGACTTCACTTTATTGGAATAACCATTATATATTCGGAAAAGAATCAGTAGAAAGGGTAAAAGAAGTTGGGGATGATATGGTAGATAATATTTTAATAAATACTATTATTCCAATATTATTTGCTTATGCAAAGTTTGTCAAGGATGATGTTATTAAAGATAGAATGATCAATTGGTTAACTCAAATAGAGCCTGAAAACAATTATATTCTAACAAGCTGGTTGAAAGAAGGTATAGAAAATGATAACGCTTTTGATTCACAGGGATTGATACAATTAAGAATGCATTATTGTGATAAGAAACGTTGTATGGAATGTGCTATTGGGAACTCCATAATAACTTCTGCTAAAAACAATTAGCCCCAGTCTAAAAGACCAGGGCTATTAAATATTATAATAAAAATTGAAATTAAATTAGCTTAATTTTTCTACTTGAACATAGTTCAATTCAACCGGTGTAGATCTTCCAAAAATTTTAACACTAACCTTTAATTTCTTTTTCTCGTCATGTACTTCTTCAATAACTCCATTGAAATCATTAAATGGACCTTCGATAATCTTGATAGTTTCTCCAACAATAAATGGTTCGCTGATAGAAACACCTTGATCATTCAATTCATCCACTCTACCCAACATCTTATTAACTTCACTCTTTCTTAAAGAGATGATATTACCTTTAGCTCCTTTCCCATCAGTAAGAAAGTGCATAATGTTAGATATACCACTCACATGTTGTACAATGTCATCTGTAAGTTTTCCGCTTATTACTTCCATCATTAAGTATCCAGGGAAGTAGTTTTTTTCTCTCATTACCTTCTTACCGTTGGTAACTTTGTAAACCTTCTCCATTGGAAGAAATACCTGCTTAATAATATTAGTCCACCCACTACGCAGAATATCCTTGTCCAAGTATTCTTTTACGCTTCTTTCTTTTCCACTTACAACTCTCAAAACATACCATTTTGTATCTGGTTGCTCTGGTTGTTGTACAGCCTGTTCTACTACTATTTCTTCTTCCATAAAATGATTTACTTAAACAGTGAGTATATTAATCTCAATAGTTGATTACTACCAAAATCCATCAAAGATACTAAGCCAGTGATGATTACAGTTGCAACAAGTACTATCAAAGTGCTTTGTTGTAATTGTAACCAGGTAGGCCAGGTTACCTTTTCTTGTAACTCATGATAACTATCCTTAAAATATGTTGATACTTTATTCATGATTATTTATTTAATCTGCACGGGCACTAAGATTCGAACTCAGATCAAAGGTTTTGGAGACCCGTATGCTACCATTGCACCATGCCCGTAAACAAATTAGCTAATTAGCAATTTTGCCAATTAGCTAATTTAAGAAATCTATAATTATTAAATTACTTTAATATTTCTGTAACTTGACCAGCTCCTACTGTTCTACCACCTTCACGGATCGCGAACTTAAGACCTTTTTCCATCGCAATTGGTTGGATAAGTTTAACTGTCAAACCAATGTTATCACCTGGCATTACCATTTCAGTTCCTGCTGGTAACTCAACTTCACCAGTTACGTCAGTAGTACGGAAATAGAATTGAGGACGATACTTTTGGAAGAATGGAGTGTGACGACCACCTTCATCTTTGCTCAACACGTAAACTTCACATTTGAATTCAGTGTGCGGAGTAATAGATTTTGGTTTACAGATTACCATACCACGACGGATATCTTTTTTCTCAATACCACGTAATAATAAACCTGCGTTATCACCAGCTTGACCTTCGTCCAATAATTTTTTGAACATTTCAACACCAGTACAAGTTGAAGTTAATGGAGTATCCATTAAACCTACGATTTCAACAGCTTCACCAACTTTGATGATACCTCTTTCAATACGACCTGTAGCAACTGTACCACGACCAGTGATAGAGAATACATCTTCTACAGACATAAGGAATGGTAAATCAATAGGACGTGGAGGCAATGGAATGTAAGAATCTACAGCATCCATTAATTCGTCGATTTTAGCAACCCACTTTGGATCTTCAGCCATAGCACCTGTTGCAGAACCTTGAATAATAGGAGTATTGTCACCATCGAAACCGTTCTTAGTTAATAATTCACGGATTTCCATTTCAACTAATTCCAACAATTCTGGATCTTCAACCAAATCCACTTTGTTCATGAACACAACCATACGAGGTACACCTACCTGACGAGCAAGAAGGATATGTTCTCTTGTTTGTGGCATAGGACCATCTGTAGAAGCAACTACAAGAATTGCACCATCCATTTGAGCCGCACCAGTAATCATATTTTTCACATAATCTGCGTGACCTGGACAGTCAACGTGAGCATAGTGACGATTAGCAGTTTGATATTCTACGTGAGCAGTGTTGATAGTGATACCACGTTCTCTTTCTTCTGGAGCACCATCAATCTCATCATACTTTTTAGCAACGTTACCCATACCTCTCTTAGAAAGGATCATGGTAATTGCAGCAGTCAATGTAGTCTTACCGTGATCCACGTGACCAATTGTACCAACGTTTACGTGAGGTTTCTCCCTCTTAAAAGTCTCTTTAGACATTTTTATTAGTTTTTACTTTATTTAATAATTATTGTTAATACCGATTAACCAATTTAATTAAACCCATCAACCTGCCAAACAGCACTAAAAGCTTTTTGAGCCGTTAGTGAGAATCGAACTCACGACCTCTTCCCTACCAAGGAAGTGCTCTACCCCTGAGCTACCACGGCTTACAGAGTACTATTTCAACACCTCATCATCACTTGCTCAGAACATTTTGAAGTGGTAACTTCAAACTGAGCGGAAGACCGGGCTCGAACCGGCCACCTATAGCTTGGAAGGCTATCGCTCTACCAAATGAGCTACTTCCGCTTGTGTTACAAATTATGTAAAGAACTGTGGGCAGTG
>CAIVPM010000304.1 GCA_903907815.1 uncultured Chitinophagaceae bacterium
ATACGTGTTTTAAGCTTAGAAATACGTATCTCTAGCCTTGGTATACGTGTTTTGAACTTAGGTATACGTATAATTAACCTCAAGATACGTATCTACAATGTTGGTATACCGATATCAAACCAAAATACACTTAAAATAAACTTCTAAATACCAGTACTTAACTTTAGCTTACAGGTATTAAATTCAAATAGTTTCATACTTAGTTTCGAAACACAGATACTCAGTTTCTAATTTCTGACATTTACTCCCCACTTAAGTCAAGCATTAAAATATACTTTAAATATCACTTTGAATAACATAATTAGCGTACTTTGTAATGTAATTTTCGCCACCCATATATTGCAGATTATGGTTCAAGTTGCAGCCTATACAATCATTAAAAGTCTTAATCTACAGCAGAAGGAAATAATAATATTAAATCTTACAACCAATAAGTCTTCTACTCTACTTAAATTATTCAAAACACTTGATAGCTTACAGATCAAGAATTTAAGTACCGAAACGCTAATAAACAATTTGTACGAAAACAAGTTAGAAGGAAAGAAGCAGCTGGAAGATGATTTACAATCACTTAAAGAAATTCTGGAAGATGAATTAATAAAATGGGCAATTGAACTTGAATTGAAAAATAATTCAAGTTTTAAATCAAAGATGAAAATGTTTGCTTATCGTCAATTTGATTTGAATCAATTGTTTGAAGAAGAATATGAAGCTGCAATTGAAACTGCAAAACAACAGCTTGCTTTTGATGATGTAGTTACAATACAACAATGGGCTTTAAATATTGCTTATCAACAAAAACTACCTTCCTTAAAAACATACAACGAAAAGGCTGAATTTTTCAAGTCTATGTCAGAAGATTGTTCAGCTTCACTTTCAGACTATACTGTTTCAATATTAAGAAGTAATCAATTTTTCGAATCATTCTCCTATCACTACCACCATCAATTACTCGGAAAAAGTGCAGCCCCTTTTCCTTTAATATATTCTCCTTCAATTGTATTGAAAGATAATACATTGAGTCAGTACCATTATTACAGAACTTTAGCTATATATAATGAAGGGACAGAAAGCATTCATTACTTTTTAGAAGCCTATAGAATTATTAATAATTTCCCCTATAAAAACGAGTTCACAACAGAATTAATTCTGAATACTTTGTTGAATATTGGCAGAAGCTACCAACAAGTTGGCGATTATGATCTGGCATTAAGCTATCTTACTCAAGCAGTTTATAAATATTTGCCTTCACTTCCTCATTATAATTCTGCTGAGAAACTTTACGCGAATTATATACTTGCTTTATTAAATGCATATGATTATGTAAAGGCATTAAAAATAATAGAAGAAGTTCAAAGCAAATTCCCTTCCAGTAATTATATACATAACTGGTTTAAAGTATATAAACTTATGTGTTTTACTGGGTTGAAAGATATAAATAATATCAGCATTAATTTACCTGACAGTTTCGATGATGTTCCCCCACAACATGTGTTGTATAATAAATTGTTGGTTTGCTTTAAACTTTATTTACTCAACAAAACAGAAGAAGCAATAATTGAATTTGAGAAATTGAAGAAAGATAAATTGTTTCAGGATATAGATCCTATAACAAAAAAAATCATAGTCTTTTTTCAAAACTCTTTTACTTTCTTAAGTAAAATTGCAACTGCTGAAAGCATTAAAAAATCGGATAGTTTACAAAATCAAATTGAAGAAATAGAATCAGAATCACTAAAAGATGCAAATATCATCCCTTTATTCAGATTGTTAAAAAAAGAGTTGATTAGCTGTAAAGGGATATAGCATGATTAAAAGCGAATCAAACCCAACAATCCTTACTTCTTTAGAATAAAACCATCATAATTTTAATTTTTTCTGTAAGACAATAAATATTTACGCTAATACGTTATAACAGATTATATTATTAATGTTCTGCATAAAACCCAATCATTAATAACATTTGTTGACTACAGGTGTTTATTATTTATAATGAATAAAAAGCTACTCATATTATTATTCTTGTTTTGTGCAAATTCTTTAAATGCACAACGTTTTGAAGTTCCCACACCTTCAAATGCAGACAAATTTACCAAGAACTTTATTACCTGCCTTAATAATGCTCCCGATAGATTTTTAAAACTTAAGGGTCCACTACTTGCTCAAAATGATTCTATACACAAAAAATCGAAAGTATTTAAGGTTAACAATATTATACCCGGAGCTACCGCTGCCAGATTAATAGAAGATAGCACCTACTATCTGGAATACTTTTTTGGAGAATATACTAATCTGGATGAAGCAATTGGTGCCATGAATAATCTTACCTCCCGATTAAGATCCAGCTTAAACGGCAGGGCTATATTAATTCAAAATAAAGAAGGCTGGGATAAAATAATCAGAGAGAATAAATTAGGTTACGTTTTTACAAACGGTTTTTTTCATTACAACATTGCAATACAATTAACGAAGATTACCAATTCAAATAATATCAGACTTGTACTTCAAATATTTCATGGCAGGCCTGTATTTTACAACTGGATTACTCCTAATCTACCAGTTGGGGGATTTAATTTTATAAATGCCGTTAAGAATACATACACCTATTTTGCAGATGCATCGAAGAATCCATGTCCAAACGAAATACCTCCTTATACCTGTAAAGGGAAGACTAAAAGCAGTGACACAACATTTGTAACGTATTATAAAAAAGGATTCGATGGCATTCAAAATGCGGGAACAGAATATGATGTAACCTTTTTTAATTTACAATCAGGCCTTGGACATGAATATGTTTACTGGAGTTTGCCTTGCAGAATACCTGCGATTAAACAATATGCGTTTGTAAAATTTGATGATGTAGATAAGCCAAAAAGAAAAACTATACTACTTACTTTATATAACAATGGTTTATTATCGTCAACAATTGATGCAAAGAATGACCTACTGATAGAACTGGCCTTTACTTACTAATAACTACACTACTTCTTTTACTGCCGGAATTTTTCCATCTACCATTTCAATAATTCTATCTGCTCTTTTTGCAAAATCAGCATCATGGGTAACCGTTATAATGGTATTCCCTTTCTGCGATAATTTCTGAAAAATATCAAACACAATTTCGGTATTGGCACTATCCAGATTTCCTGTTGGTTCATCAGCCATTATTATTAAAGGTTCATTTATTAAAGCACGGGCAATTGCTACCCTCTGTTGTTGGCCTCCGCTTAATTTGCTGGACAATTTTTTAGCATAGGAATCCATCCCCATCAACTCCAGCTTTTGCATAGCCATTTCTTCAATATTATTGCGGGAATATTTTTTTAATTTGAGAGCAGGCATCATTACATTTTCTAAAACAGTAAACTCTGGTAATAGAAAATGAAACTGAAATACAAAACCTATATACTCATTTCTAAATTTAGCGAGTGCATTCTGACTAAGCCCTGTTACCACAGTATCATTAATAGATATTGTTCCTTGATAGTCTGTATCTAATGTACTTAATAAATATAGTAGTGTAGATTTTCCACTACCAGATTTACCAATTAAAGAAACAAATTCACCGTGCTGAATACTGAAAGAAATGTCTTTTAAAACATGAAAGTCTTCTGGTTCATAAAAATGTTTATTTACATTATCAACCCTTAATATTTCCTTCATAAACTTTATTTACCTAATTAATGTCCGTACAAAGTAAATTGATTATATTTCTCCAATGCAATTATGATTAAAATCTTCTTAGAAAAAATCTTCTAATCAATACAATCATAGATTTGTACCATAATTTACTTTTAAAATTAATAAAACAAATAATATGGAAGAGATAGAAGTACCAACGGAACACTTACACGAAGCGATACATGAGAAAGCTTCTGAAGAAATGCATGTAGGACATGGACATGAAAAAGGCTGGTCGATGTATGTGGCCATCTCTACTGCTCTAATTGCAGTGTTCGCCGCAATAACAGGCTTAATGGCAGGTCATTATTCAAATGAAGCATTGATTAATCAGATTAAAGCTTCTGATCAATGGGCATACTATCAGGCTAAGGGAATAAAAGGAGAAATAAAAACCCTGGAAGTTATGAATGGTAAAGCTGACCCATCTGCTGTGGAAAAATACAAAAAAGAGCAGGAAGCAATTAAAAAAGAAGCAGAAAAATTTCAGGAAGAATCAAATGCTCATCTTGAAAAACATGTTGTACTTGCAAGATCGGTAACTTTATTTCAAATAGCCATCGCTATATCAGCTATTGCGATACTTACTAAAAGAAAACCACTCTGGTACATGAGTATGGCTATTGCGCTTGCCGGTATATATTTCTTTATCAGCATTTTGTTTTTCTAATATTTTAACTCAATAGAATTTCACATGAAATGCCATTTCAACAAGCTGAATTTTATAGTATTATTAATAGTTATTTACGCACTTAGCATTACCACACTAAATGCACAATCAAACAGATTTAATTACAGTAATTTTATTCAGCATAAAGATACTCTACCCTATAGATTATTGACGCCTGATTATGACACTTCGCACAGCTTTCCTTTAGTAGTATTCCTTCATGGATCAGGAGAAAGAGGTAGCGATAATGAAGCACAATTAAAATGGGGTGTGATGAACTTTTCTTCAGACCAAATGATGATGGCTCATCCTTCTTATATACTGGCACCTCAATGTCCTGAGCAACAATCATGGGCAAACTTTTATAAGGGCAAGGACAGTTTTAATTATGTATTAAAACCAACCGCTTCAAAGCCGATGGAATTACTAATATCCCTGATACATCAACTTTGTAAAACTCAAAAAATAGATACCAATAGAATTTATATAACAGGAGTTTCGATGGGCGGTTTTGGTACGTTTGATGCCATTACCAGACACCCACATTTATTTGCAGCAGCAGTACCAGTATGTGGAGCAGGAGATACAGCAAAAGCAGCAACAATTGCAGCTATACCAACATGGATATATCATGGCGCAGAAGACCCTGCAGTGAGTCCTTTTCATGCTTATAATATGAATACAGCATTAGTAAAAGCCGGAGCACATCCAGGCTTAACCATTTATCCATCTATTGGTCACTTTTCCTGGCTGGGAGCCTATATAGATCCCCTAATGATCAGTTGGTTATATCAACAACATAAATAAAACCATTATAATACTTAATGAATCATTCACATAAAGAAGAACATTTAAGCAGCTCCGAATTTATTACTGATATTGTAATTGGCATGTCCGATGGACTTACTGTTCCTTTTGCATTAGCTGCAGGTTTAAGTGGTGCAGTAAGTAGTAATACTGTTATCATTACTGCAGGAATAGCTGAAATTGTTGCTGGTAGTATTGCCATGGGCTTAGGGGGTTATCTTGCTGGTAAAACAGAACAGGAACATTATCAGGCTGAACTAAAAAGAGAATATGATGAAGTAGAGAATTTACCGGAAAAAGAAAAGCAGGAAGTTAGAGATGTATTTGCTGAATATGGTCTTAGCAGAGAAGCTCAGGATCTGATTGCTGATGAGATGTCGAAAGATAAAGACAAGTGGGTAGATTTTATGATGAAATATGAATTAGGTTTAGAGAAACCACATCCTAACCGCGCCCGAAAAAGTGCTTCTACAATTGGTATATCTTATATAGTGGGTGGCTTTATTCCTTTATCGGCTTACTTTCTTACGCACACTCCTTATGCAGGATTAATTGGCTCAGCCATTCTTACCGTAATCTGTTTATTTATATTTGGATACTTTAAAA
>CAIVPM010000305.1 GCA_903907815.1 uncultured Chitinophagaceae bacterium
GAAATATTTACTAAAGGACAATTTACCAATGGTATCAGCAGCCATACACAAGCCGATGGCAGCGACCTTAAAACCTATCTTGATACCCTTTTCGAAGTATTAAATACCGATTATAACCAACGTAAAAATTTACCTGCTTTTCTGTCGGCTTTTCCGTATGTAAACGGGGGATTGTTTAAAGGGGATAAACATTATGCGCCCAATTTTACCCGTCGTAGCCGACAAGTATTAATAGAGAGTGGCGAACTGGATTGGAGCGCTATCAACCCCGATATATTTGGTAGTATGATACAGGCGGTAATAACGCCTGAACATAGAGGAGGTTTGGGAATGCACTATACCAGTGTTCCCAATATAATGAAGGTAATAGAGCCCTTGTTTTTAACGGAATTGTACGAAGAATTTGAAGCGGGAAAATACGACCCAAGACGCTTGCATAAGCTACTGGAAAGAATAGGAAAGATAAAAATATTTGACCCTGCCTGCGGTAGTGGCAATTTTTTAATCATTGCCTACAAAGAACTCCGTTTGCTGGAAATAAAAATATTGCAACAGTTACAAACCTTACAGAAGGTAGCTACGGGGTTCGAACCTAAGCAACTGGAACTGATACCAAAGGCTCAGTTAACCCTGGCAGCTTCTTACCAGCAAACTTTATTTTCAAGAATTGAATTGTATAATTTTTATGGTATAGAGCTGGACGATTTTGCCCACGAAGTAGCCATACTCTCCTTATGGCTGGCACAGCACCAAATGAATATGCGTTTTAAAGAAGCCTTTGGTACAGGTAATCCTACTTTACCCCTGCAGGCAGGAGGCAATATCGTACAGGGCAATGCAACAAGAATTGACTGGGAGAAAGTTTGTCCTAAGAAAGAAGGAGATGAAATTTATATTCTTGGGAATCCTCCTTATTTGGGTAGTAGTATGCAATCTTCTGAACAAAAAATTGATCTAGCAATTGTTTGTAATGAGTTTGAAAATTACAAAAACCTAGACTATATAGCTTGCTGGTTTGTAAAAGGAGCAAGCTATATTTCTATTTGTAATGCACAATTAGCATTAGTTAGTACTAATTCAATTTGTCAAGGAGAGCAGGTAGGCTTATTATGGCCGTTTATTTTCAATAAAAATCTTGAAGTCTCATTTGCACATCAATCATTTAAGTGGACAAACAATGCTAAATCAAAAGCCGCAGTTATTGTAGTTGTTATAGGGTTAAGAAATCTATCTAATAAAGGCAAATATTTAATGAATGATAATGTACGTCAAGCTGTTAAAAACATCAACCCTTATTTGACATCAGGAGCCTCAGCATTTCTATTTCGTAGGTCAACACCTTTGAGTAATTTACCAATTATGGTAAAGGGAAATTATGCGACAGATGATGGAAATTTAATCTTGAATACTGAAGAAGAAAAAAATAATATTATTGAACTTTATCCTGAATCTAAATCATTAATTAAAAAATATATTGGTTCTCAAGAATTTATCAACAATATAGAAAGATGGTGTTTATGGATTGATGATGATCAACTTACATTAGCAGAATCAATTAAACCTATAAAAGAGAGAATTGAAGCTGTTTCTGAATTTAGAAGTAAAAGTAAAGCTCCTTCAACGTCAGAAAAAACAAATGTTGGACATAGATTTATCCAAATTCAATCTGAGCCAAAGGCAGGATTAGTTGTACCAAGTGTTTCATCAGAAAGAAGAAAATATATACCAGTTGGTTTTGTCGATCATGAGACAGTAGTTAACGCACAATGCTTAATAGTTTATGAACCAGAACCTTATATTTTCTCAATTATAACATCTAGAATACATATGGTATGGGTAAGAGCAGTTGCTGGAAGATTAAAATCAGATTATCGTTATTCTTCTGCTCTTTGTTTTTATTGTTTTCCTTTTCCGCCTATTTCTAAAACTCAAAAGGAAGAACTTGAATTACATGTGTATAAAATTATAGACGAAAGACAAAAAGATTCCGAAAAAACACTTGCACAATTATACGACCCTGAAAAAATGCCGGATGGTCTGCGCGAAGCACACCATCAGTTGGATCTTGCTGTAGAACGCTGCTACCGTAGCAAACCTTTTGAAAGCGATGAAGAAAGACTGGAATATCTGTTTAAATTGTACGAGCAAATGATAGCTGCAGAAAAGGACAAAGACAGTCTGTTTAAAACAGAACTCAAAATTAAAAAGGGAAAGAAATGAGCAGTATAATAGATAAGCTGTTGGCTTTAACCACCGAAAA
>CAIVPM010000306.1 GCA_903907815.1 uncultured Chitinophagaceae bacterium
ATTGTGCAACAGGTATGATATTGTTAGCACATAAAAAAGCAAATCCACTAATAAACACCGTAAAGATTAATAAAGGTCTCATGAACCTTAATAAAGGAATACCTGCCGATTTGATAGCAACTATCTCGAAAGTTTCTCCAAGATTACCAAAGGTCATGATGGAAGAAATTAATAAAGCAAGGGGTAAAGCTAGAGGCACCCAGGTAATAGCTACCACACCAATGAGATAAACAAGTGTTTTAAAATCGAGCCCTTTACCTACTAAGTCATCTATATATAACCAGAAGAACTGCATGATTAATACAAAGAGGGATATAAGAAAGGTGGCAATAAATGGCCCGATAAATGCCCGCAGAATGAGTAAATCTAATTTCTTAATCACAGATTGATGCTTTGTTGAATATAGCGTTCCAATTGTTCTAAACAGCAAATTAAAGCTGTTTCCCAATTTTGTATAATAAAGCGAAAGTAAAACTTTCCGCTACAGAAACCGAAAGAGAAGGATAAGAGTAATTATTTTAACAAGTAATAATTTGTAAATATAGAGGCTGATTCAGGAGTTACTTATGTTTGACCTTTAATTTTATATATGTTTGCATTAAATAATTAAAATAAAGAATTATGAAAAATTTTTTAAATTTTATAATAGTAGCAGCATTATTCTTATCGGCATGTAATAACGATGCAAAGGACGATAAAAAAATGTCGGAAAAAGAAGTAAAAGACACCTTAACAGAACATACTATCAATCCTGGATTGCTGGTAAATAAAAAAGACCCTATCTGCGAAATGCCTGTTTCTGCTGGCGTTACTGATACATTGACTTATAAAGGAAATATTATTGGTTTCTGTTCTGCTGAATGTAAAGCTGAGTTTGAAAAAAAGCCAGAAGATTATATTGCAAAGGCAGAATTAAAGATAAAGCAATAAACAGTGTGAATCTAGTTGCTAGTTGCTGGTTACAAGTTATTGAATGTTTATACATTATTATGATTTCTGGCTACCAGAAACAAGCAATAATTATACTCTTATTTTCATAAAGCCAGCAATTCATTCGTTCTGTTATCTTTGCGGCCTTTTTATCAATTCAACAATATAACAGTATATCAATATAACAATTTAGTATATGTTCAATAACCGGACTAAAATTAAACACCTGTTGCAAAGCGAGCCAACGGGTAATGAAGTAATTGTAATGGGATGGGTGCGAACTTTTCGCAACAATCAGTTTATAGCATTGAATGATGGTAGTACCAATAATAACCTACAAGTTGTAACCGAACTAGGTTTGCTGGACGATGCAACCCTTAAAAGAATTACTACAGGAGCTTCTTTGAAAGTTACTGGTATTATAGTTGCCTCACAAGGTAAGGGTCAGACAGTTGAGCTAAAAGCTACTACACTGGAAGTATTGGGTGATAGCGATGCTGAAAAGTATCCTTTACAACCTAAGAAACATAGTCTGGAGTTTTTAAGAGAGAAAGCACATTTACGTTTCCGCACCAATACATTTGGTTCAGTATTCCGTATCCGTCATTCCCTGGCCTACGCTATACATAAGTTTTACAACGATAAAGGATTTGTATACCTGCATACGCCAATCATTACTGCAAGTGATGCAGAAGGAGCGGGTGAAATGTTTAGAGTAACTACCTTACCCATGGATGGAACGGCTCCTAAAAACGAGGATGGATCTATCAATTACAAAGAAGACTTCTTTGGCAAAAGCACTAATCTTACCGTAAGTGGCCAGCTGGAAGGGGAACTTGGTGCTATGGCGTTTAGTGAAATTTATACTTTCGGACCTACTTTCCGTGCAGAAAATAGTAATACTACCCGTCACTTAGCAGAGTTCTGGATGATAGAACCCGAAATGGCATTCTCTGATATAGAAGACAATATGAACCTTGCAGAAGAGTTTATCAGGTACCTTATAAAGTATGTGATGGAACACAACGCTGACGATATTGATTTTCTGGATCAAAGACTTGCTGAAGAAGAGAAATCGCTTCCACAAGATAAAAGAAGTGAATTTGGATTGAAAGAGAAACTGGAGTTTGTAGTAAACAATCCATTTGAAAGAATTACTTATACCGAAGCTATTCAGATATTACTGGATAGTCCTGCTTACAAGAAAAAGAAATTCCAATACGAGGTTAAATGGGGAATAGACTTGCAGAGTGAGCATGAAAGATACCTGGTAGAAAAGCATTTTAAGAAACCGGTAATTGTTACTGGTTATCCTGCTGCTATTAAGGCTTTCTATATGAGACTGAATGATAATTGTGAGGAAGGAAAACAAACGGTAGCAGCTATGGATATACTTGCACCAGGTATTGGTGAAATAGTTGGCGGTTCGCAAAGAGAGGAAAGATATGAGAAGCTGGTAGCGAGAATGCAGGAGATGCATATTCCTGTTGAGGAAATGAGCTGGTACCTTGATACCCGTCGTTTTGGGTCGGTGCCACATGCGGGCTTTGGTCTTGGTTTTGAAAGAATGGTATTATTTGTAACAGGTATGACTAATATACGTGATGTAATTGCATTTGCAAGAACACCGAATAACTGTGAGTTTTAGAGGAGGTACAAAGGCAACGAGGCACAAAGGCACTAAGCAATACAGCATACTAAGCAATAGTTAATGCAAATACAGGAGTTAGGAGGACAGGGGTTATAAAAAACCTATAAGGTTTTTGAAACCAGAAGGTTGGATAATTGTAAGACCTTATAAACTGCTATTTTTTAATCTAAATGGATGTCTAAGTTGGTGATGTTTCGAGGGGTAACATCGAACTCTACTTTTGTATAATCGCCACTAGCATTTTTACATTCAATTGTGTAGTGCCCTACTTTCATATAAATTATTTTGTACACCGCTAAAGCATCGGAAGTGGTGGTTTTATCGGTATCAACTATTCTTATAAAAGCTTCTGGAGCTAATACATTATTTTTATAGACTTTACCTTGGACTCCCTGATGGTGAACACCTGTTTTATATATTACTTTATTCTTATTGAAACCGTCGATAAATTCGGGATGTTCATCGGCAAATACACCGATGGTATTTTCCATTGATTCAATATCTATGTGAATTAAATCGATAATCTTATCTATCTGCGTGTTTGCAGTAGAAGAAGTATTGCCTGTCTGGGTTGTTTTACCAATTTTACTGTTGTAATCGATAGCTTTTGCCACTATGGCATCTATCTTTAGTTTTGTAACATTATACTTGATAAAATCAACATCGGCATATAATGCTGTGGTAAATACTGTGTCTACTGTATTGGTGATGAACGAGAGGATATTGATTCCTTTCATTCTATAAATTTTATACACTGTAAAATCTACTGACGTTTCTAATGCAACATTTTTTTTAATGATGGCATAATCTTTAGTAAGACTTAGACAAAGACCAAAATCTTTTGCCAATTCTTTTTTAAGACTTGTTTTGCTGACTGTACCTGCTTTAGACTTGTTTTTCTTTTTAGATTCAACTGTAAATTCGGTACAGTGTCCTTTGAAGCTAGTGACAGCTCTCTTGAAAGGGAAGTAAGTGTCGTAGACTGCTATACTTTCTTGTTCGTCGAGGAAGGAATCTAATGTTAAGTCCCTTTCCATTTCGTGACCTTGGTCGTTGTTTAACGGCATACTGTAAGCTTTGCCCAGTTGGGGGAGCGAAATTATTCAGTGTCCAATCTGCAGGAAATACGTTGCTGAGGTATTTGGTGTAATGGTGTAATTAATCTTACTACGAGAACTAGTATTTGATTGTAATTATTTTTACGGTGCAAACATACAC
>CAIVPM010000307.1 GCA_903907815.1 uncultured Chitinophagaceae bacterium
AAAATATTTACACTAACCTTCTCTCATTTGTATTCCTTCAATTCTTAATTTTAATTCTTCATTTATTAACCTATAACAACTTCTTTTATACTCCCCCCCTTTGCATTCTTTGCGAAAAACCCTTTGCGCTCTTTGCGGTTAATTGTATTCTCCATTTTTATCTGACAATAAATAATATATACCTCCACTCATTCCAAATCCTACAAACCATGCATAATTATATAATCCACCAATCCATTCTGGAAGTAGTTGCGCCGATATAATATTTATGTTTATCAGAAAGCCTGGTATGTTTGGAATAATCCCCGCAAGCAATGCTATTATAGCTACATTATTGATACCATTATTATAAAAATACTTTCCGCTATTCTGGTATAATGCTGTTAGGGTTAATTGCTTTTTTCTTAAGAAGAAATAGTCTGCAATCATTATTCCACCTATTGGCCCTAACAGACTGGAATAAGCTATCAACCATTTAAAAATATAGCCACTTGGATCTGCAATCAACTTCCAAGGAAATATCATAATGCCAATAATTCCTGTAATATATCCGCCAGTTTTGAAATTTATTTTAGAAGGGGATAAGTGCGCAAAGTCGTTGGCAGGACTCACAATGTTGGCCGCAATATTAGTTGCCAGAGTAGAGAGCGCTACTGCAATCATAGCTACACTTACCAGAAGTTTGCTGGGGAATTTTCCTGCCAGTACTAATGGATCCCAGATTGTTGATCCATAGATGATAGTAGTTGCCGAAGTAACTACTACACCTATAAATGCAAATAATGTCATAGAGGGTGGCAGTCCGATTATCTGTCCGTTTATCTGTGCTTTCTGACTCTTAGCATATCTGGTAAAGTCAGGAATATTTAATGATAATGTTGCCCAGAATCCTACCATGCCTGTCAGCGCAGGAAAGAAGAAATGAAAGAATTCTCTGGTAGTTCCAAACTTGGATGACTGATGAAGGATTGGTCCTAATCCATGTCCTGCAGATATTGCCCAGAATAATAATGCCAGTGCTGCAGCCGGTAAAAAAAAGGCTTTAAATACCAGTAGTTTTTTAATGCTTTCTACTCCAAGATATACCACATACATATTTAATAACCAGAATACAATAAAGGTTATTGCCGGTCCTGTTTGTAATCCAAAAGAAGCAGGAAATATTTGTGGTAATGTTTCCAATGAAGGTATCCAAAGCCTGAACATTTGATACAACGCAAAACCTCCAATCCATGTTTGTATACCAAACCAGCCACAAGCCACTATAGCTCTCAATAATGCTGGAATATTAGCACCCTTTGTTCCAAAACTTGCTCTCGCAAATACAGGAAAAGGAATGCCATACTTAGCACCAGCATGTCCATTCAGAATCATAGGAATCAATACAATCGTATTGCCTATAAAAATGGTTATTATAGATTGCCACCAGTTCATCCCGCCTTCTATCAGCGAGCTTGCCAGCATATAAGTAGGAATACACAGACTCATGCTTATCCATAATGCTGCATAGTTCCAGGTATTCCAAGAACGTTTCGAGGTTGGCACAGGAGCAAGGTCTTCACTATATAGCGAAGAAGCCTGCAACTCCTCAGAAAATATCTCTTCTATATGCATACTATAATTTACTGTCTTAATAAATAAATTAAACTTATGAAAATACTATTTCCTTCCGTCTATTACGGTTGCCTTAATGCTGATGTTTTTTACTTTTTACTTAAGCAATGCTTTCATCAGCAATCTTAATTGCTTCGCTGATGATGGCTAAACCTTCCTCAATTTCTTCTTTCGTAACAGTCAATGGCGGTGCAATAAATATATATCCCCATCTTACAAAAGTGTACATACCAAGTTCTTTTATTTTAGCCGCAACTTTATTCATAACAACCATATCTGCAGGACCTGCATTAAATGGTGCCATTGGTTCCTTGGTGTCTCTGTTTTTAACCAACTCTATACATCCAAGTAAACCAGTGTTTCTGAAGTTGCCAATTGATGGATGAATCTTCTTCATTTCTTCCACCCTGCTTTCTATGTATTTACCCATAGCAGCCGCATTTTCTATCAGGTGATCGTCTTCGTAAATTTTTATAGTTTCCAATGCTGCAGCACAACAAACAGGATGTGCCGAATAGGTTAAGCCTAATGCCAGCATCGTATCATCAAACTTAGCAGCTATTTTATCGCTAACCATCAAACAACCAAACGGCAGATAACCACAGGTAAGCCCTTTAGCCATTGCTATCATATCCGGAACAATACCATGATGTTCAAAACCAAACCATTTTCCTGTTCTTCCAAATCCACTCATCACTTCATCCATAATTAACAGGATGCCGTGTTTGTTACAGATTTCTTTAAGTGCTTTTAAATAACCTTTTGGATATTGTAAACAACCAGAAGATCCAGATTCTCCTTCCAGTATAATAGCAGCAATATTATTAGGAGATTCATAAGCAATAATCCGCTCCATTTGTGCAACGCACTCTTTCAGCAAAGCTTCTTCACCATACTCCCAGCGATATAAATATGGAAGATCAAAATGAACAAAGTTTGGCGCCTGTTGCGAATCAACAGGAAGTTTTCTTGGGTCACCACTTGCTGTCATAGCACCATTCGAAGAACCATGATATGATTGATATCGTGTCAATATTTTATGTCTTCCTGTAGATAGTCTCGCAAGCTTTATGGCATTCTCAATAGAGGTGGCTCCACATAATGTAAAGAATGCTTTATTCAAATCGCCCGGACAAATCTCTGCAAGTTTTTTGCCCAGTTCACCACGAACTTTAGTTACACAACTTGGCGTTACGTAAGCCACTTCCTGCATTTGTTTTACTACTGCTTCAGTTACTCTCTGGTTACTATGACCAATGTTTACATTCATCAGTCCACTACTAAAATCTATATAACGTTTTCCATCATAATCATAAAGGTATACGCCCTCTGCACGTTCTACTGCAATTGGGTTTAAGCCTTTTTGCTTACTCCAGGAAAATAAAGTATAGTCTAAATTTTCTTGTACAATTTCCTGTGCCTTCGACAATGTTTCCGTACTCATCTTATTATTATTTAAATAGTGAACTTTAATATTTTATGTATTAATAAACTTGCAAACCCAAATTATCAATTATCATTTGTCAATTCTTAATTCAAAGCCTAGCTCATCCAGTTTGTTCCCGCTTCTGGATTCCATTTAGTAGTCGACTTCTTCAGCTTAGTCCAGAATTCAATCGAACTCTTACCGGTAATATCTCCTACACCAAATTTACTTTCATTCCATCCACCAAAACTAAATGGCTCTCTTGGTACAGGCACCCCTACGTTTACCCCTATCATACCAGCACTTGCTCTGTCTATCAGGTATCTTGCATAACCTCCGTTCTGTGTAAATATGCTCGCAGCATTACCATAAGGATTACTGTTCTCAATCGCTATCGCTTCATCCAGTGTGTTGGTACGCATAATGCTGATAACCGGCCCAAAGATTTCTTCTTTAGCTACCGACATATCAGGTGTTACAAAGTCAATAACAGTAGGACCTACATAGGTTCCTTGTTCTTTACCTTCAGCTACTGCATTTCTTCCATCAACCAGTATTTTTGCACCCTGATTTTCAGCCTCCGTTATATATCTTTCGATTCTCTCTTTCGATTCTTTATTAATAACAGCTCCAAGGTTTTTACCAGCAACAATTTTCTTCGCTTCAATAACAATTTTTTCTATAATATGGTCTACGTTTCCTACACCAATCATAGCACTTGCTGCCATGCATCTTTGTCCCGCACAGCCACTCATACTAGCTACTACATTAGCTGCGGTCATATCCTCTTTAGCATCCGGTAATACCAACAAGTGATTCTTTGCACCACCCAACGCTAGACATCTTTTCAGGTTTTGTGTTGCTCTTTGATATACAATCTTAGCTACCTTGGTCGATCCTACAAACGATACAGCTTCTATTCCAGGATGATCGCATATTGCATTCACTATATCTACATCTCCATGTACTATATTAAATACACCATCAGGCAAGCCTGCTTCTTTTAAAAGCTCTGCTATTTTGCCGCAGCTTAATGGCACCTTCTCCGATGGTTTCATTATCAGACAATTTCCCAGTGCAATCGCGTTGGGCAATGTCCAGTTAGGTACCATCGCAGGAAAGTTAAATGGCACTATCGATGCTACTACTCCAAGTGGTGCGTGTTCCGTTCTGCATTCTACACCTCTGCTTACTTCCAGCACTTCGCCTGTTACGAGTTGTGGTAAGGATGTGGCGAATTCGGTAAGCTCTATACATTTTTCTATTTCTGCTACAGATTCTCCATATATTTTTCCGTTCTCTTCGCTGCACAATTCAGCCAGCGCTTTCAAGTCTCTTTCTAATAAAGTTTTATAGCGAAAAAATATTTGTACTCTTTCTTTAATAGGCATTTTGCTCCATGCCGGAAAGGCCGCTTTGGCTGCTTTCACCGCTTCGTCTAAATCTTTTGCCGACGACATGGGTACTTTGGATAACAAGGTTCCGTCAACGGGCGATATTACGTCCAAACGTTTGTTAGTGTTGACTTCTACGAATTTTCCTCCGATGTAATTTTTTACTTCTTGATACTTCATTATGGCTATATTAATTTATTATTAATTTTTTGTGAAGGAGTAAATATATATATAAAACTACATTGAATAAACAACTGTGAGTATTACTATTAGTAAATAAATTAGTTTTTCAACGCAGGAATTTTACATTTTACTGAGTTAATTTCAACTTAAAAGCCGTACTAATTCATACGGCTTTTAATACATTAAACATCATTTATAGAATTTGATCTGCTGTTTTTTATGATCCTCTTTTTTTTAGTATGTGTTCTTTACAAAACTTGCAACACCACATTTTACTTTAAAAAGCCAACCATACCTACTCATACATCCCGATGGGCAATCGCCCCAACCATAAGAAAAATCAATAAGGGTAGAATCTGTATATCTGTTCATAATTATTCTATCTCCATCCCCATAACATCTTCCACCTATTTCTGACATAGTTATAGTAGAAATTGTTTTAAGTTGATTAATGATAGGATTTAAATTATAAATATTAGGTGTATATATTCGTAAATAGGGCAACGTAGAATCGTAGATAGAAAACATATGTGATACTGAATCAAAATGATAGGTAGATAAAATATTATCCAGCAGAACATTTCCTGTGGGGATTTTATTGTTAGCTAAATTTATTATTTCTGTTGCTGAAACATTTACCCCAATTGATACAGTATGTGACAAATTGCATAAACGTGAATGTATCTTATATTGATTAAATACAGCTTTACTTTCTGTTGATTGTAAATTATAAACAGCTTGTATTATTCCAAGCACATCTTGTAATTCAACTGGATCAAGAACAGGATTATTAAAGTTAAAATGCGAACTATCATTATATATTTCTGATAGATATAAGTCTTTAGAATCATCTGTGTAATGATTTGCAATAAAGGTATCTATTGGTATTATGTTTCTACAAGGTGGTGGATTTTTTGGACTGTTTTTAGTACATGAAAAAAGAAAAAGAAATGCAGTTGCAAAATAGAATAGCTTTTTCATTATAATCGTTTTAGGTGCCACGAATATACTTATTTATTCATGTTTCACATAACCATCTTCATTAGGTTTTCCCCACTTACGTTGATAATTTACAACCATCTTCTCCTTTATTGCTTCCTGTATATCATCATAATCCAATCCAGATGAGGCGGCAGCACCAAATAAGAGTATAAAACAATCAGCAAACTCCAGTCTTTTTTCAGAACTATTGTTTTCAATATCATTTCTTAGTTCCTGTAATTCCTCTTTCAGATGCGCTAGTTTTGATAAGGCTGTAGCTTTTTTAAACGTTTCGTTTTGCCATTGAGTAGTTTCAAGAAAAAGATCTTTAGTCATAGTTAAAAATTCGCAACTAAAATACTATTTGTATTGGCTGTTCAAGGAAAATTTATTTACAAAAAAGCAAAAGCGGTTAGAATTATCTTCTAACCGCTTTTTTCTGTGTGACCCCGCAGGGACTCGAACCCTGGACCCGTTGATTAAGAGTCAACTGCTCTACCAACTGAGCTACAGAGTCAATTCTTAAAAATTAGGCTGCAAATGTATGTAAATCTATTTTAATTGCAGTAAATAATTACTGTATTTATTAGCACATTAGCATATTTGTATTACCCCACCAATCCCGCAGCTTTACTTATTTCCAGCATTCTTTCAATCGGCTTTCTCGAAGCAACAATCAGTTCTTCACTCATCAGTATCTCTGGTGTCTCATATTTCAAGGCTATATAAAGTTTCTCCAGCGTATTCAACTTCATATGTGGACAATCATTACAGGCACAATTATTCGTAGGTGGCGCAGGTATAAAAGTCTTCGAAGGCGAATCCAGCATCATCTGATGCAAAATACCCGTTTCGGTAGCTACTATAAATTCAGTCGCTTCATTTTCTTTCGAGTATTTTAATAACTGTGTAGTACTTCCTATATAATCTGCTTTGGCAAGAAGCGCTTCTTCACACTCAGGATGGGCTATAAGCTTCGCATTAGGGTGTTTTAACTGCAGTTTGATAATCTTCTCTACACTAAATATTTCATGCACCATACAAGCCCCATTCCACAATATCATGTTTCTCCCGGTCTTCTTATTCAAATATCCTCCCAGATTCTTATCAGGAGCAAATATAATAGGTGTATCTGTCGGTAAACTGTTGATAATTGCTTCCGCATTCGATGAAGTACAGATTATATCACTCAAGGCTTTTATATCCGCAGTACAATTAATGTAAGAAATCACCGTATGATCAGGATGCTTATCTTTAAATGCTTTGAATAAACCTGCAGGTGCACTATCGGCTAATGAACATCCTGCATTCAAATCGGGCAACAATACTTTCTTATCCGGATTAAGAATCTTAGCGGTCTCTGCCATAAAGTGTACACCAGCAAATAAAATAATATCCGCATCGGTCTGTTTAGCTTTCTGTGCTAGTGCAAGACTATCTCCCAGAAAATCTGCAATATCCTGTATATCAGCTTCCTGATAATAATGTGCCAGTAGAATAGCATTCTTTTCTTTCTTAAGTTTTGCTATCTCAGTAAATAAATCTAACGAAGGATCTATTTCTATGTCTAAGAATCCTTTCTTTTCAATGCTCGAAAAATCAATATCTTTAATGTTCATAATTACTGTAGTATTAATTAATAATACTTTATTTATATAAACCAACTACTACTATTACGAGTGTGGATTTCGGGATAAATAAGTTATTAACAGAGGCCAAAGTTAATTAGGTTTAGTTTATGCACTATTACCCACAAATAATTAACATCATTTTTTCCAATCATAGCAAGGCTTTTAGTGGTTTGTTAACTTCTGGGTATAATACACTA
>CAIVPM010000308.1 GCA_903907815.1 uncultured Chitinophagaceae bacterium
AACAAAAGGATTGAAATTCATACCCGGATTCACTAAAGTTGGGGCGGTTTGAGTGGTGGTATAACTAGCCATATTACGGACTATAAAATTCCCTGTAGCATTGGCACCCGACAGTTCTTTCCATACAGTACTTGCCCCATTAATAGTTACCCCACTATCCGATTTCAACCAAAGCGTATTATTAGTCATTATCCCCCCCGGATGCTGACTATATGATATGGTCATTGTTAAAAAAGATAATGCCATAACAAGTATTATCCTTCGAATTGATAGTCCGCTATATTTAAATCCTACCATATTATTATGGAAAAATTAAAAAGTAATAAAATGATTGTTCCTGATTATAGATTCACTATGTAGTTCCGGTTCAAATATAAAGATTTATGATATAAATAGTCCAATCACTTTTGTAATTTGGGCAGGCCTTTGGCCCCCGCTATCATTCCAATCTTTTGCTGCGCCAGTATTAGCCTTTGACTTTGTAAGTAACCTGTAAGGCGCATCAAAAGGATTTTCCCTTCTATCGGTTTTGCAATACAAAATACACCTGTGTTATATAAATTCGAATATCATTCTACCAAAATATCATCAGCATGCCCTGTTCACTAAAGTGCATAGTCTTTACAGTTCAACGATAGCCTTGTTCTTTATGTTCTATTGGTTGGTGTCTCACCAACCAACTTTTACTAAACCTTTCAATCCTCTTTATCGCCTTCTTTTACCCAAAACAAAAGAGCCTGAAGATACTATCCTCAGGCTCTTGCTTTTTAGACTTCTGGTTTTGAAAACCAGAAGGTCTATGCTAAATGTATTTTGTATTCAACCTTGAACTCCTTAAACCTTTTATACCTCTTGAACACCTATTCCTTCACCACACTAATCTTCACCCTTCTGTTCAACTGTCTTCCTGCAGGGTAATCCTTTCCATCAGGAGTCGTGTTTGGTGCGGCAGGTTTTGCCTTACCATAGAAGCTTGGTAATAGTCTTGTAGCATCTATCTTCTGTTCTGCTAAGTATTTCAAGCAGGTATCAGCTCTGTTCTGCGATAGTATCATATTGTACTCATCACTACCCTTACCATCGGTATGTCCTTCCAAGGCCATCTTTAGCTTAGTATTGGCAGTCATTAAAGTAATTACACTATCTAGTGTTTTCTTGGAACTGTCGGTTAATCCATACTTGTCAAACTCAAAGTACACTATGTAATCCTTTATTACTTCAGGTATTGGTTTCAGGAAGAAATCGTTACTGTACAGACTATCATTGATAGTTTCAAAGTTGTGCTTTACACTCCCTGCAGTATCATAGAACTTCGGACTGTACACTGTTACAGTATAGTCAGCAGTATCTGGAACTTCTATAGTATATTGTCCTCTATCGTTAGCAATAACTGTTTTTTGTTGTCCACCTCTATTCCATTCCATGCTGGCATTTGGAATAAACTCTTTGGTCTTCTCATTCTTCACTGTACCAGTAATATGATTGATAGGAGCAGGTAATCTCTGTATGCTGAATAGTTCTAAACAACAGGTAGATACTCTATCCGAACTGATATAAGCATCTCCTAACAAATCGTTGGTATTGTCCTTAGTGTAGAAGTAAATATCATCCTTAATAGAGTTGGTAGGGATACCCATGTTCACTGCTTCTGCAAATCCGTTTCCTACTTTCTTGCTCTGGTATAAATCATATCCACCCAATCCTACTCTGCCGTTCGAAGAGAACACTAATGTTTCATTCTTAGTATTGTAGTAAGGTGCTTTATCGTCTTCTCTGGTATTTACCGTATTATCCAGATTAGTTACACTTACTGTTCCATAATTACGGTTCAGTTCCGCTACCCATATATCATACTTACCCAAGCCGCCCGGTCTGTTGGAAGAGAAGAAAAGATATTTGCCATCACTTGTGATAAATGGTTGCTGAGAACTGTAGCCTCTTACATTAATGGTACTATCCAGTTTCACCGGAGTACTCCAGTTACTATC
>CAIVPM010000309.1 GCA_903907815.1 uncultured Chitinophagaceae bacterium
ATCGTACCAGTAGAAGTTACTACTTACATAAACAGCGATGGACATTATGTAGTGTTACTAGGTAATGAAGCAATTAATTATACACCATTCAAAATGGCGTTAAGAAGATAAGACGGATTTGAATTACTACTATAAATCCCTAAAGGAGCAATCCTTTGGGGATTTTTTATTGTAATAAATTACTCTTCCAGAATCGTTCTTTTAATCAATAATAGTTTTATAGCATCAATTTTATCTGCAAAATAATCTTCCAGATGGGTAGCATTTATTTGTTTTAATGCCTTATGGTAGTGTCCTGCAATTGATGCATAATAGGTCTGGTCGTCTATACGGAAATCCTTTACCAGTTTTATAGCTAATTCTATGCGATATAATTTAAGTTCAATAATATCAATACTGAATACGGACACTTTTTCGAACTCTTTAATAATGTTATTGATCTCTGTTATACGGTAACTATTGCTGGAACGTGTTGAAGCACGTTGAAATTCTTTCTCAATCTTCTGTTTATATTTTGATAGTAAAGCCTGTGTATCATTACTTAGTTCGGCAGTATAAAAATGCTTTACCTGATCAAACTTTTCGAATAGTTTTATTATCTCTCCTTGCAATTCTTCATTGCTAAGTGTAGTAATAAATTTCTTTAGTTCCTTCTTATTCATTTTTGCAATTATAAATAAACTTTAGATACTTCTTCCACCTGTGATGAAACTAAAGAATCGGGAGGATATTTTATGGATAATAAAACCAATTATAATAAAACCTATAATTAGCATGAATGGCCATAATAGAAAGCTTATAAAACGGTACCCAGTAGTAAAGTGTAGCATGGAAAATATACTGTCTATTCCAATGGCAACAAGTGGTGCATGTGCCAGATAAATAAAGAAAGCATAGTTACTGGCTGCTGTAAACCATTTTTGATTCATTAGGAAAGTAACTAAATTATTACTGCCATACCATGCAGCTATCAGGCCAGAAAATACAGATAGCTTTAATAGCAATGCCAGTAAAGGATAAATGCTATTTCCCTGCAAAGGCATTCCCTTAAAAGCCAGCCATGTTTTAATGCTTATTAATGTAAGAGAAGTAAGTCCCCACCATATTGGATTGAACCACTTTGAAGGTATTTCCAGATCGAATTTATTTTTCTGTATCCATACCCCCAGCGAAAAGAATAACAGTCCTTCCCCTTCAATAATAATTACACCAAAAGTAGATAGCCACAGTAAGGTTGCTATGCTGAAAAATATCCATTTCCCTTTAGGGTGCAGTACACACCAAAGTATAAATCTGTATCCAAGGTTGTAGAAAAATAATACCCATATAAACCATAGCTGATAGGACACAGGGGCAAAAATCCATCTTGCAATAACCTCATACCAATGATACTGATGTAGAAATACCTGATGTTCATTCATCCAAGCAATGTTTGTAGCCTTTACCAGTGATTTTGTATAAGGAAATAGTTCTAAAGTATATACTAATGCCAACCCTACAGCACTCCAAATAAAGTAAGGTATCAGTAAGGTTTTAAATCTTTTCTTTACCCGGATATTGTTCGGTTGATCATCTTTAAATGCATATAAATAACCAGAGATGATAAACAATAAAGGCATGGTAAAACGGAACAATCCGTTAGCTAAAAATAATTCGGTAAAAGAGGTAATCGTAAGTGGTTCGTTTGGTGTAGTCCATGGTTGCAGATAACGAATGTTTAAGTTGTAAGAATGTGCCAGTACTACTGTTAGTATAGTAAGAAATGACCAGCATTTAAATTTCTTGCTTAGGAATTCTGAGATGGTGTTCATTGTATTTCTTTTCTGATGGCATAAATTAATTCGTCCTGATATTCTCCATTTTTAAATAGTCCATTCGCTATCCTTGCTTCTAAAATAAAACCCGTTTTCTCTAATACTCTTTGTGATGCGAGGTTGTTGCCAAAAGGGCGTGCAAATAAGCGGTTGATGCTGTAGGTATTGAAGGCAAATGGAATAATCTCCTGTATGGCTTGTGTAATGATTCCTTTACCCCAGAAAGGCTCTGCAAGCCAATAGCCAAGTTCTGCATTTTTCTGATGAATATCTGTCTGAAGGTGTACGCCTATTCCACCCACTGCATCCCCTTCAATTTCAATGGCAAATATGTGTACTGGTTTATCCAGGTTGGCAAAGGCTATAAAGTCCAAACCTGCTTTTTGGGTATAAGGGTATGGAAACTTGTCCGTCATGTATTTCGATATATTGAAGTTGTTGGCATATTGCACCAGATTGTTTAAATCTTTAACACTCCAGGGACGTAATATTATTTCCATACACAGTTGTCATTAAGGCACAAATCTACTTCTTTTAGTAATTTATGCTGGTTAGATTATATGTACGGTTGAATGAATTACCGGATGTAAACTTTTCTTAACAATGGTTGTTTTGTTTTAAGTTTACTTTTGTGAATCTAAATTTAGATGCATAATTTCTTGGGTCGAAGAGTATAGTAAATTAATAAAAATATATAATATGTTGAATTTTGAATTTAAGAATCCTACAAAGATTCTTTTTGGTAAAGGACAGATAGAAAAATTGTCGAAAGAAATACCTGCAAACGCAAGGGTATTAAT
>CAIVPM010000310.1 GCA_903907815.1 uncultured Chitinophagaceae bacterium
TGCTCAGAGAAATCTTGCGCTTAAAATTATTGAGGACGGTTTAATATATTTTCTGGATGATGATAACGTTGTTCACCCCGGACTATGGTCTGAAATTTTAAAAATGAATTCCAATCACTATTACTCATTTGATCAACTACGACACCCCAAGGAAAATAAGATATTAAAAGGTGATACTATAAAAATTCATTATCACGGTAAACTTAGTGATGGCACTACGTTTGATTCATCAGAAGGCAGACAACCATTAGAGTTTGAAGTAGGTAGTGGAATGGTTATCCCTGGGTTCGATTTAGGCGTTATGGATATGGTAGTAGGAGATAAAAAGAGCATTTTTATTCCTTTTGCAGAAGCTTATGGCCCTAAAAATGAAGAAATGGTAATAGAGTTTCCTAAAAATCAATTTCCACCAGAAATGGCTCCAGAAGTTGGTATGCACCTGGAAATGTCTAATGCCGAAGGACATAGAATTCCTGTTGTAATCGTGGAAGTGAAAGAAGAAACAGTTGTTTTAGATGCTAACCACGCTTTAGCTGGTAAAGATTTGCATTTCGATCTTGAATTAGTAGAAATTGCTGCTGCTTCTCCATTGATTGTAATGCCGTAATGTAAAATAAACAATTCCTATACAAAGCCGATTCATCCGAGTCGGTTTTTTTTGTTTATATACCCCAACATTTTGGTTCTTATTAAATACAATTCTTTGGGCGTTATTCCGCGCCAGCCCTTCCTATCTTTAGCTGCCACTGCATCTACCTCCGGTTTTATAGTACCGCAGGAGTGGCATCTAAAGGATATTCCCTGCTGTCCCGAACGCAATACAAAAGACATTAAGAAATATAATAGACCCATAAAATAATAGAACAATAAAACCATAAAACCAAAGTAATGCACAATCTTCCCCTCCACATGAATAGCCACAACAGAACACTAAAAGTTATCCATATTTTATGCAATGGTTTTTGAAATGGTTTTCTTTACATGGTGAAAAAAATACATTTTATATCAATAGGCGGTAGTGTAATGCACCAGTTGGCCATTGCACTTCACAAAAAGGGGTACTTAGTTACAGGCTCCGATGATGAAATATTTGAACCTGCTAAGTCCAATCTGCAAAGCAATAATATTCTACCTGCAGCTATAGGTTGGAACCCCAATAATATTACCCCCGATCTGTATGCAGTAATACTTGGGATGCATGCAAAAGATGATAATCCAGAACTGATTAAAGCAAAGGCATTAGGCCTCAATATTTATTCTTTCCCTGAATATATTTACAAGGAAAGTAAAGATAAAACAAGGATAGTGGTAGGCGGTAGTCATGGTAAAACCACCACTACTTCCATGATTATGCATGTGTTGCAACAATGCCACCTTGCATTCGATTATATGGTAGGTGCCAAGCTGGAAGGGTTCGCACAATCTGTAGATATTACCGATGCGCCATTAATTGTTTGTGAAGGGGACGAATACCCTGCAAGTGCTTTAGAAAAAAGACCTAAGTTCCATTTCTTATTCCCTCAAGTTGCTATACTTACGGGAATTGCATGGGATCATATCAATGTATTTCCTACCTATGAGTTCTACAAAGAACAGTTTACAATCTTTATTGGAATGATTGAAAAGGGAGGAACATTAATTTACAATGAAACAGATTCCGAACTGGCTAGTCTGGTAGCAAGTTGTAAAAGAGAGGATATAAAATACATTACTTATGGGGTGCCGCAACATACCATTACCGATGGGATAACTACCGTAACAATTGATGGGGTAACTACCGTATTAAAAGTATTTGGCGATCATAATTTATTAAACCTTTATGCTGCGTATCATGCCTGTGCATCACAAGGAATAACAGCTACTGATTTCCTGAAAGCAATAGCTGATTTTACAGGTGCATCATTAAGATTAGAGAAGATTGCTGGTAATAAGGATACAATTGTTTACCGCGATTTTGCACATGCACCAAGCAAGCTGAAGGCTACATTAAATGCAGTTCGTAATCAGTATCCAGAAAGGAATATTGTTGCTGTATTTGAGTTACATACTTACAGCAGTCTAAGCGCTGCATTCCTTAGTGAATATGAAGGAAGTATGAATGATGCGGATAAAGCAGTTGTGTTTTATTCCAACCATGCACTGGCAATTAAAAGGTTGAAACCTTTATTGATTGAGGAAGTTAAAACCCATTTTAAAAGAGCTGATTTAGAAGTAATTAACGATAGAACAATACTCGAGAACTGGTTGAATAAACTTGATCTTAAAAATACGGTCCTGCTATTTATGAGTAGCGGCAATTATGATGGAATAGATGTGCGTACATTCGCCGACCAGTTATTGAATAAATAAATTATTTGTATGAATATAGAGTTGTCAAAACCATTGGCATTTTTTGATTTAGAAACTACAGGTATTAATCTTGCAACTGATAGAATAGTAGAGATAGCAATAGTTAAAATAATGCCTGATGGTTCAAAGACTGTTAAGCGTAAATTAATCAATCCTGAGATGCCTATTCCTGCGGGAGCTTCTGCGGTGCATGGCATTACAGATGAAATGGTTAAAGATGCTCCTACATTCAGACAAGTAGCAAATGAGATAAAACAATTTCTGGATAATGCAGACCTTGCAGGATTTAATAGCAACCGTTTCGATGTGCCCATCCTGGTAGAAGAATTCTTAAGAGTTGGGCTCGATTTCACAATTGATGGGAGAAAGCTGGTAGATGTTCAAAGGATATTCCACTTGATGGAGCAAAGAACTTTATCTGCTGCTTACAAGTTTTACTGCAACAAACCATTGGAAGATGCCCATAGTGCTGAAGCCGACGCTACAGCAACGTGGGAAGTATTTGATGCTCAGTTAGAACGATACAGTCAGTTGGGTAATACCGTTGATAGCATTGTGAAAGTAATTGGAGAAGACGATATAGTTGATTTTGCCCGCCGATTCGTAAAAGAAAAAGGGGTAGAAGTATTCAACTTTGGTAAACATAAAGGAAAGCCTGTATTACAGGTGCTAAAAGAAGAACCACAATATTTCGACTGGATGATGAGAGGGGAATTTTCGTTGAACACTAAGCAGAAATTGCAGGAAATCTTTCAACGAAATATGTTAAAAAAAGGGTAATCACAATTTGTTAGTAAATATTAGCAATCTCAAATTGAACTTTTAGTTTAATTTGTACCACAATCATATTTAAAGCAAGCTTGGAAAAGTTAGTTATCATACCAACCTATAATGAGATAGAAAACATTAAAGCAATTATTAGTGCTGTGTTTTCTTTAAATCAGGGATATCATATACTCATTGTAGATGATGGTTCCCCCGATGGTACTGGTAAGTTAGTAGAACAGCTAATGCTTGAATATCCCAAACAACTATTTTTAGAAGAAAGATCAGGTAAACTTGGATTGGGTACTGCTTATATTCATGGGTTTAAGTGGGCGCTGAATAAAGGATACCAATATATTTTTGAAATGGATGCAGATTTTTCTCACAATCCTAAAGATCTGGAAAGATTATACCTTGCTTGTAAGGAAGGAAAAGGAGATGTTTCAGTTGGAAGTAGATATATAAAAGGTGGCGAAGTTCTAAACTGGCCAATGGATAGACACATTTATTCCAGAGGTGGCGCTATCTATACTAAATTTATTACTTGGCTACCGGTAAAAGATCCAACAGCTGGTTTTGTGTGTTATAAAAGAACAGTGTTGGAATCTATGGATCTAGACAAAGTGAACTTTGTTGGGTATGCTTTTCAGATAGGTATGAAGTTTATTGCATGGAAGCTTGGCTTTAAAATTGTTGAAGTACCTATTACATTCCAGGACAGAAAAACCGGAGTAAGTAAAATGTCTAAAGGAATAATTCTGGAAGGTATAATTGGCGTACTTAAAATTCAACGCCAGAGTATGTTCAATCCTCAGTTTAGAAAACTTAATTCTACTCCAACTTTAAATTAACAATAGGTATTTATAGTTACTATAATTTGTTCAATTTCCACATAAAATATTGCAAATCAAATCTCAATAAAGCAATATTTTACTATTTTACTCGTTTAAAAATATTGGAGATTTGTATTTTTATGAAACTTGGCAACATATTTGACATTAGAATCAATGATAATTAATTGCTTTCATAAGAACATAAATACAATTTAAAAGCATTAAACTAATAAGGATTTGTACTACTAATAAATGAAAACAGGAATTAAAATATTATTACTTCTCTTCATACCTTTTACTATTCAGTTTTGTAGTAAAGGGGTTGAGTACAAGTCCACTTCCACTTCAACAGGAACTGGGACGGGAACTGGTACAGGTAGTAATGGTCCTGGAACAAATAATCCTGCTGCAACACCTTATTCTCCTGGACAAGCAGGTGTATATTTCCCCGTTGATACTACAGATACATCAAAGTCGCATCCAACTGCATTATATATTGCCGTTACCAGAACTGGTCCTTGTACCCCATCTGGAGAGTTGTTCAACTTTACTGCAGTAAGCTATAATATTCCATCAAATGCTACCTATTCCTGGACTATGGGCGATGGTACTCCTATGTATACCAGTACGGTAACTGGTTATAAATATACCTATCCTAAATATTATAAAGTAACAGTAACGGCTTCTTATAGTGGTAAAACTATTTCAAAAGATACTACTATTTACGCTTATGGCACATCAGTAAAACCACAAGCAGTATTTTATATTACACAACCTCAAAGTACAAATCCTAATTATGTATACCTGGTAAATCAAACCATGTCTGTTGCCACTTTTAAAGTATTTTGGGCTTTAGGTGATGGAACTTTAGATAGTATAAACTACAATCCAACGCATACATTCCCAAGTTCTTCCTCAGATGTAACATACAGAATTTTATTGACAGCAAAGGCTGATAGTTCAAAATGTACCGATACCGTTTCCCATGCCATTACAATTCCTGGGATTTCTTCTTCACCTTCTTGTAACATTAATTACAACCAGACGGATTCATGTGGTCCGGGAAAAGAAACATTCAATTTTGGGGGTATTGTTACCGGAGCTCCTGCAGGTGCTACCTATAACTGGGATTTCGGTGATGGCACTTCTGATATCGGCTCCTCTGTTACTAAACAATATGTAAATCCTTCTAACTACGTAGTTAGGTTAACAGTTAGTAATAGTACTTTGGCATGTAGTAAAACTGTAAAAGCATTTGGTATTAATAATTTTCCGGTTGCAAATTATACTTATACGGTTAATTCTTCAGGAGATACATTTAATTTTCAGGATAGTACAGTGTTAAGGTCAGGAAATCTTACTGCATATTACTGGGACTTTAAGGACGGCATTACAGCGCACGTTGCTTCGCCATCACATACTTTTACAAAAGATATAGTTGCAAGAACATATAATGTTTTATACGGCGTAAAAGCTGCGAATAATTGTACCAGTAACATCACTAAAACAATTGTAGTGCCTTCCAAATAACGGGTGTTATAATTTTCAATAAAAGATAAGTTAGTTATAAAAGTATATTGATAATTTATGGATACTAAAAAGATAAAATATTTTTTAAAACATCTGACAATACTCAGTGTATTATCTATTGTTGTTTTTAGTTGCAATAAATCGGTTACTTCTAATACTACCACAACTACTACCGACAACACCAACACAAATAACAATAACCCTTTAAACAACGACACATTAACTGATTACCCTAGAATTAAATTCTTTACAGTAATGGATTATGGGAGCTCTAAAGTGAGAGTTAAACTTAATACTGCCAATTCGGTAACTATTGCTAAATATTATCCTTCTTCTCAGTATTTAATCGCTAATAAAGGCTCCAATAACATAACATTGTATTACCCGGATACTGCAACGTCTTCAGTTTTATCCATGCAAGTAGATTTGATTAGTGGCTGCTATTATTCTTGTTTTTTTTATCGGGTAGGATATGAGTGGAAGTTGAGCATTGTAAAGGATAATGTTGCTACCCCTTCTGGTACAAATGCTAAAATAAGGGTACTGGATTTCAGAACTCAGGCTTATTTCGATTATGTAAATGTTAGAGTGTATAATCCTGGTTATGATGAAAAGAACTATTACACCCGTAACTTCCTTGATCATGAAACTTATTCCAGTAATGCAGATTTTAAAGAGTTAAGCTCAGGCTATTATAAGGTAAGAGTATTCAATGATAGCTTAAATCTGAAAACAAGGGACAGTGTCAACTTAAAAGCAGGAAAAATTTATTCTGTAGTGTTAATGACCCCTTCTACATTGCCTCCTTCTACTGCATTAACGAATATTTTCCCCGACGTTCAGCAACATAATTAGGCTGATATTATCGTTTCATATATTCAAGAATGATAGGTGATTTGAGATTAATGGCATTTATTTTGTAAAGATTAATGTCAATTGATTCCCCTGAAAGTCTTTAGGGGTTACTTTTACACCATATAAATTGTATTTCTGAAGAGGTTCCTTAAAATATTACGCAATACATTCCTGGTTATCCTGACCATACTACTAATTGTTTTCCTGGCAGTTAGAACTTCTACTGTACAAACATGGCTGGTTGGTATTGCTACCAGAAATCTTTCTAAATCGCTGGGTACCGAAGTATCTGTTGGCAGAGTAGGGGTTTCTTTCTTCGATAAAATGACCATCGAAAAAGTAATGGTCAGGGACGAGAATAAGGATACCTTATTATATGCAGGTTCCCTGAAAGTTAGTCTTACAGATTACTTTTTCGCTGTCGATCAAACTGAAATAAAGTATCTGGAATTAAACGATGCAGTTATTAAGCTGCAGCGTAGCACTATCAAATGGAATTACCAGTTTATAGCTGATTACTTCAAAAGTGATAATAAGAATAAATCGACTGGTAAGTCTAATCTTCATCTTAAAAAGGTGGAGTTGAATAATGTTCGTTTCGAACAAAATGATCATTGGAGAGGAGAGCTGATGCACGTAAAAGTAGATCAGGTTTCTATTGCGGTTAAAGACCTGAATACGGTTACTAAAGCGGTGGATATTACGGATATTAATATACTTCGTCCTGTATTTACAATATATGATTTTGATGGCTTACGGCCCGATTCTCTAAAGCCTAAAGTAGGAGACTATTCTGCCGATACAGGATTGCTGTTAAATCCTACCGATCTTAAACTGACCATTAATAAGTTCAACATCGAAGATGGTGTATTCGCGCTGGATTGGGGACATACTAAACCAATGAAGCATTTTGATGGAGAGCATATATATGTTCGTCATATCAATAGTAGCTTTAACAATGTAAAATTGGTTAAGGATACCCTTAGGGCTGATTTGTTGTTGGCTGCAAAGGAGAGAAGTGGTTTTGTGGTAAAAAAGCTTAAAGCAAACATTCGTTTTACGCCAATAATAATGGAGTTTAATAATCTGGATCTGGAGACGAATAAAAGTCATATTGGCAATTATTATGCTATGAAGTTCCATCACTTTAATGATGATTTTAATAGCTATGTTACCAAGGTTACTATGTCTGCCCGAATTAATAATGCACAGGTGCATACCGATGATATAGCCTATTTCGCTCCTGAACTAAATGACTGGAAAAAGGATTGTAGTTTAAGTGGTGATTTCCATGGTTCTGTCGCAGATTTCACTACCAATAATTTGAGTGCACGTATTGGTAACAGTACGTATATCAATGGTGCATTTGGCATGAAGGGACTTGCCGATATCGACACCACTATCATTACGCTGAATCAGGGTATGGTAAAAAGTAACTACACCGATCTGTGCATTTTTGTACCACCATTACGTACTATTACTGATCCAGATTTGAATGCTCTTGGCGACTTTACGTATAAAGGAAATTTCAAGGGAACTTTAACCGACTTTAGTACCGAGGGTACCTGGAGTACTCAGATTGGTGCAGTGGCTACTAAGTTGGCTATTAAGATACCTTCTCAGGCTACCGCAACCTATACCGGTAATGTGCAGACTACTCATTTTAACTTGGGTAAATTATTGAATAATAAACTACTTGGATTAGTAGATTGCAATGGTACAGTTACGGGTACAAGTTTTGTATTTGATAAACTGAAAACTACCTTCCAGGGCGATATTAGTTTATTGCAGTTCAATGGCTACGACTATTCTAAAATTACCACCAATGGTACCTTCCAGAAGAGATACTTTAATGGGGAAGTTAAAGTAGATGATCCCAACTTTAATTTCAATAGTCAGGTCGAAATAGATATGACCAGCAAAGTGCCTAAATTTAATATACTGGGAGATCTGGTTAACTCCAATTTCAAGAAGCTAAACTTCACCAATAACGATATTAAAATAACGGGTCTGTTGGATGCCAACTTTGCCGGAACCAATATCGATAACTTCTTAGGAAACGCTAAGTTTATCAATGCTGCCATTGATGGTAACAACACTAAGCTTTCCTTCGATTCCTTAACCCTCACAACCAGTTTAAAAGAAGATAGTATTAAGTATCTTGTATTGGATGGTAACGATTTCAAAGCACAGCTACATGGTAAGTTTAGCATACTCGATTTGCCCAATAGTTTCCAGTCATTCCTCAACCACTATTATCCAAGTTATATAGAAGCTCCAACTAAGGTGCCAGCTAATCAGGATTTTAAGTTTGAGCTTGATACCAAAAAAGTGGAGCCTTATTTAAGGTTGTTTAATAGCAACATTTCTGGCTTCGATAGCAGCTATTTATATGGGGCATTAAATACGGTAAAGAACAATCTTTCTTTCAATACTTATGTGCCTTTTGCAGGCTATAAACACTACTCTATTTCCAATGCTCATCTGTTGGGGAATGGAAACTTCGATAGCCTTACATTACACTCCGATGTAGGTAATCTTAAAGTGTCTGATAGTCTTAGTTTCCCCGACGTAAGATTGAATATCGAGTCTTCCAACGATCGATCTGCAGTATCCATTCAGGCTACAGGAAAAGGGGCAATCAATGAAGCAGATATCAATGCCGATATAATTGATAAGTCGGATGGAGTTAAGATTCATTTTAAGCCTTCTACTTTCGTGTTGAACCAAAAGAAATGGACACTCGAAAAAGAAGGGGAAGTAGAAATAAGACGCGATTTTGTTTCTGCACAGAGTGTTAAGTTCTCCGAAGGAAATCAACAGATAGAAATGGAAACCTGCATAGCAGATGATGGTGTTACCCGTAACCTGGTGATTAGATTACAGGAGGTAGAGTTAGCCGACGCTACTAACCCTCTTTTTAAATATCCTAAGCTCTCCGGCAAAACAAATGGTACAATAGAACTGAACGACTTCTTTGGCAACTTCAATGCCACTGCTTCTATTCATGAATCTAATTTAAAACTGGACAATGATTCTATTGGCAAGTTCAATATAATTGCTAAGTACGATCATCACTCGGGTATTATCGATTTCGATGCAGTATCGCCCAATAAAGAACACGACTTTAAAGTAAAGGGTTCTTACAATATTAAGGATAGTACAGGTACTCCTTTAAAGACCGTATCGGTATTTAATAATACTAAAGTTGACTTCCTGAACAATTATTTATCCGATATATTTTCAGAAGTAAAAGGATATGTAAATGGAACCCTGCAGTTGAATGCCAGTAACGATCGTACCGATATGCTGGGCAGACTTAAACTTACAAAAGGTGGCGTACGGGTAAACTATACCAAAGTGTATTATGCTATAGATAGTACCGAAATAAAGTTTGATGAAGATGGAATAGATTTCGGCAATATCACCCTCCGCGATACACTGGGGAATGTAGCAATTGCAAAAGGGAAATTGTACGAGAACAACTTTAAAAACATGTACTATGATTTTGAAGTAACTACCCCAAAATTGCTGATGATAAATACTACGCTAAAGGACAATCAGATGTTCTATGGCAATGCAGTTGGTAGTGGTGTGTTTACTTTAAAGGGACCCGAAGATTATTGTCAGATTAGTATGGTGGCTACTGCAGCAGGCGCCTCTCATATTGTAATTCCCAATTCGGTAAATAGAGAGAGCGGTAATGCAGATTTTATAGTATTTAAAGAGAAAGATACTGCCAAAGCAAAGCCTGTTAAAAAGGGTCCATTCAACTTTATTGTCGATCTCGATATAACGGCTAATGATAATGTTGCTATCGATGTAATAATGGATGAACTGGCAGGCGATGTTATCAAGGCAACTGGTAATGGTCGTTTGAAAATAAGGGCAGGTACTACCGAGCCTTTTACCATCCGTGGACGGTACGAAATAGATAATGGTAGCTACGATTTTAGCTTCCAGTCTTTTATCAGAAAACCGTTCCTGCTAAAGAAAGATGCGGGCAATTATATAGAGTGGAATGGCGATCCTATGGGAGCCAATATTCATATCGATGCTCAGTATGTAGCCGACAATATCAGTATCAGCGATCTGATAGCCAATCAGCAGGGAACTTTTAGCAACGAAGCAAGGGCTTACCGAGGTACCGTATACGTTATAGCCAATCTGCGAAACAAATTAAGTCATCCCGATATAGGCTTTAAAATAGACTTCCCGCAGGGTGGACAAATAAAGAACGATGCTGCTTTCTCCGAGCTTTTATCCCGTATGGAAAAGGATGATAATGAGATGTT
Organism: uncultured Chitinophagaceae bacterium; assembly: GCA_903907815.1. Taxonomy (GTDB): domain Bacteria; phylum Bacteroidota; class Bacteroidia; order Chitinophagales; family Chitinophagaceae; genus CANFLJ01. The sequence continues at coordinate 10,628 of CAIVPM010000310.1, forward strand.
GAAACAGGTAAGTTACCTTATCGTATTCAACTCCTTTGCACCATTGGGCGAGGTAGGTGGAGTAGGAGGTACCAGCCTTACTTCGCTGGGAGTAAATACTATTTCTCAGATACTCGTAAAACAGATCAATAAGCAATTGTCCGGGTTGTTATATAAGTTCACAAAAGATAAGTCTTTACACCTCGATATTGGCAATTCCGTATATAGTAGTTCCAGTCTTTTCTCGCAAGGTATCAGTGCTACCTCGGGTAGTAGTGTGCTGGATAGAAACAGAATTAATTTCAAAATAGGGTACAACTTTTTCAACGATAAAGTACTGATTACATTCGGTAGCGATTTCGATTTTAATCTAACTAATACTACCTCGCAGACGGGCAACTTTCAGTGGCTCCCCGATTTGAATGTGGAGATAGTATTGTCGCAGGATAAGAAACTAAGAGCATTAATATTTAGTAAAAACAGTCTCGATATAAGTGGCTCCAACTTAGGTAAAAGGAACCGACAGGGAGTTGGTATAAGCTATAAAAAAGACTTCGAAAAGTGGCCGTTTGGAAAGTGATGAGAAGCATAGATGAAGAAACGTATTCCTGAGTTGCGTGAGTCGTGAAAATACATCGTGATTAATACAATAAACATGATTTAATTATCCGTATCATTAATTCATTTTTATGTAGCATTAGGAAAAATAAAACAATAAATGTATTTGTATTACTCACGACTCACGATGTATTTCTCACGATTCACGATGTATAAAACCATTGAACCATAAAACAATTTATCCATCTAACAATTATCCCATTATCATTATCTTATTATATTTACTTTTTTAAAACGATTGATATGAGTAGAATTGCAGAGTCAGAATTAATTATTAATAGCCGTGGCGCTATTTATCATGTAGATCTTCGCCCCGAAGAGTTGGCCGATACCATCATTACGGTGGGTGATCCGGATAGAGTAAAAGTAATCAGCAAACATTTCGATACCGTAGAAGTAGAACGTCAACACAGAGAGTTTGTTTCCGCTACCGGTTTCATAGGTAAGAAACGCGTAACGGTAATCTCTACCGGTATTGGCCCCGATAATATCGACATCGTGCTAAACGAGCTGGATGCACTTAAAAACATCGATTTCACTACCCGTACTATCAAGGAAGAACATTCCCCGCTTACCATCATTCGCCTTGGTACTTCCGGTTCTTTACAGGCCGATATTCCGGTCGATTCTCTGGTAGCAGGTACCCATGGTCTTGGCCTCGATAATCTGATGCATTATTATCGCATGACCAACAATGAAGAAGAGCTTCAGTTGTTACAGCATTTCGTAACACATACACAATTAAATGGCAATATTCAGCCGTATATCTCTTCGGCAAGTGCATCGGTATTAAAGCATTTTGTAGAAGGTTTTCACCATGGCATTACCGTTACCTGTCCGGGCTTCTATGGTCCTCAGGGGCGTGTGTTAAGGCTCGGTTTAAGTCATCCCCAGCTGGTGGATAGTCTTACCAGTTTCCGTATGGGCAACCATTGGATCAGTAACTTCGAAATGGAAACCAGTGCTATCTACGGTCTTAGCAGATTGCTGGGGCATCATTGTCTTTCGGTGAATGTGATAGTAGCCAACAGAGTAAGAAAAGAGTTTAGTAAAGATGGAGCCGCCGCGGTAGAAAATCTTATTAAAACTTGTTTAGGGATTATAGAGGGTATTTAAATGTATAACCTTAAATACAAATCAGGTTGGTGGAACATCATCCTTTTGGAAAAGCTCAGCAATAATTGCTGAGCTTTTTTTATTTAGATATTGAAGATATTGTGTGTTGAAATTAAATAATTGGGTTTATTGGGAAAGTATTTTTGATTATTTGGGTTGATTTAGCTAAAAATAAGTGTTATTACTTCCTAATAGTTTGATGAATATATTCATTCCAATTTACACTTTCAAATTGAATTGTTGATACTGATAACCAATGGCAGTATAGGTGTTAGGGTAAAATGAACAGAATATTGTGATGACGCTATTTTCATAAATCTTTTAAGTTACACGATAATGCTGAATTTTCAACTGTTTAGAAACATTTTTGGGTATGATACATAACATAGGAAGTGTGGGGTGGCAGGTGTAGGTTTGGTGTTTTATAGGGGAGTGCAAGGCACAAAGGCAACGAGGCAACGAGGCACAAAGGGGAAAACAAGGCAAAGAGGCAAGAGGCAAGGAGGCAAGAGGGAATACAGGAGTTAGGAGATAGAATATAGAAAATAGGAGAATACAAATACAAGGAGGACTGCGGATTGAGTTGTAATAAAAGGGGATGATTTTTTAGTGTCATTTTTTAAGAGAGAATAGACATTTTTTAGGAAGGCCTTGACATTTTTTAAGAAGGTATGGAAGGAAGATAAGAGAGGCCTATAGAAGTTTAAGAGCGCTGTGTGATTTTTTAAGAAAGGCTTGTGAATTGTTCGGAGAGGCTTGTGAATTTTTAAGAGAAGACTATAGATAATTGAGAAGGCCTTATGATTTTTTAAGAAAGGAGTGAGGAATAGTAAGAGAAGAGTATAGGGAGATAAGAATGGACTGAAACTTCATTAATTAAGAATTAAAAATTATGAATTAAGAATTAGGAACGGTATACATGGATTGTTACGATGAAATTAAAGAGTTTGAGATTGATATTTATTAAGTAATCATTTAAAATATATAAAATGAACAAAGATGAAAGGGGTAAGATGAACATGTTTATATTAATGTCGTTGTTTTTTACAAAGTACACTGCATTATTTGTTGGTTATGGACAGTTGATACTTGAAATAGCTGGTTTTAAGGCTGTACAAGTAGATTTGGGATTGGATGTGGGGGTACAAAAAAAGGACACTAAGGGTGTAACGGCTGAAAAGAATGTGCTGGTGGATGCGGCAATAGAAATGGCGGTAAACCTGGCAAGAAAGGCAAGAGTATGGGCGGAGAATGAAGGCGAAACTAAACTGGAACATATGTATAATATACACGTATATGAATTCCATAACCTTGATGCTAAAGCCGTTTTAGAAGGATTGGCTTTAGTGGTAAAATCTATTAGTGATAATCTGTTGAAATTTGTTGGGTACAAGATAGTTGCAATAGATGTAACAAATGCAAATAAGGCAATTGCAGATGCTATGGAAGATTTGGGTAAACCAAAACAGGCAGTTAAAGAACGATCTACGAGTACGGGTAATATTGCTGTGAACGTAGATAAAGGGATGGCTTTTCTACATAGAATTGATGACTTGTTTATTTCTGAATATAAGAGTAGTAACCCTAAAGAGGTGGCTGAATATATGCTGAACAGGCAGGAAGAACCGATTGGTACACACCATACCGGTATAAGGCCTTTGGTAACGAGTACAGGTGGACAGCTTTTGCATGATGCGCTGGTAAGTATACCAGAATTGAAAAGAGATACTTTGACTAATTATGATGGTATTGGGGAATTGATAAAATTTAAAACTGGTACTTATAGTGTAGCGGTAAGTAAGGATGGGTTTATAGGTTTTAAAACCATTATGAAAGTACCGAGGGGTAAGATGGTAGATTTTACGGTGATATTACAACCAAAGGTGTTAGTAGTGATGGCTACTAAAAAGGGATTGCCTGCTAAGGAGTATAGTGCGAGTGTGGTAGATACAGATGTTTCTGGCATGACTAATGCGGCAGGTATGGCAGAATTGCCAAAAGCACCAAATAAGGGTGTGCTGGAGTTGAGTAATGAGAGTGGTGATTTTTTTAGTATGCCATATGATATGGGCGGATTGGAAAGATTGGTGGTAGAAGTGCAAATGTTATAATGAATACAGGGAGGAAGGAGACAGGAGTGAGGAGATAGGAGAAATACAAAAACTAAATGTTCAAAAACTACATTATCTATAGGAGCCTGCGGATTTTTCTGCGGGCTCTATAATTTGAATATTAAGTGTTTAAATAATGAATATGGCAAAGAATAAAACAATTAATGTAAAAGGAGCAGCAATCTCTATTTTAAAAAATGGGGATAAAGATTTTATATCTCTTACCGATATGGCTAATGCAAAAGAAAGTGAAAGTAGGGCAGCAGATATTATTAAAAACTGGCTACGGAATAGATATACACTTGAATTTTTAGGCACTTGGGAACAAATAAATAATAATGATTTTAAAGTGGTCGAATTCGACCACTTTAAAATGCAGGCAGGGTTGCCAAGTTTTGTACTTAGTGTTTCAGAATGGATAGATAAAACAAGTGCTATTGGACTAATTGTTAAATTAGGTAAATATGGAGGCACATATGCACATAAAGACATTGCTTTTGAATTTGGTTCTGCTATTAGTGCTTCATTTAAATTGTATTTAATTACCGAATTTCAGCGATTGAAGGAAGATGAAAATGAAAGACTGAACCTCACTTGGAATTTGCAACGTACTTTATCTAAGGTAAACTACAGCATACATACTGATGCTATAAAAGAAAACCTGATACCCAAAGAACTTACTAAAAAAGAAGCTTCTTATGTGTATGCCAATGAAGCGGATTTATTGAATATGGCATTGTTTGGAATAACTGCTGCTGACTGGAGGGCAGAGAACCCTAATGAAGAAGGTAATATACGTGATTATGCTACTCTGGAACAATTGGTGGTACTATCGAACTTAGAGAGTTTGAATGCAGTATTAATAGCTCAGTCAATTTCGGGAGCTGACCGACTTTTGCAGTTAAATAAGACTGCTATTCAACAATTGAAAATATTATTGAACAACGGAGCTTTGAAGAAGTTGAAATGATAGAGTGTAAGTAAATGAGATAATATGATGATTGGATAATGTGATAATGAATACAAGTACAAAAAAAACTAAACACTAAAGTTTAAAAAACTAAATTGAAGAAAATAGGAGCCTGCGGATTTTTCTGCGGGCTCTTTTTGTGCCTAAACCTTAAATGGGAGATAGTAAAATACAAGGGACTTTAAGGACTTTGGGGACAATTTTATGTTCTGTTGTATTAAGTGCCGTAGGTACGAACTATTGGTAGCAAATTGGATGATTTTGATTTATAAGCCCCGTAGGTGGCGAGATAGAAGAAGTTTAAGGGAGAAATTGCTATGAGCCTATTCTTATTTTAAACAGGCTTTTTGCATAACTGCAAATCGGAGATTTGCTATCGCAGTAACGTAGTCTGGAGACGTACGCCAAACAACAAATACATACTACGACCAACTGAGGGTTAATTTATTTTTACATGAGAAAATTTCTCAATAGGTAATCCAATGTTTGCGAAACAGCCTAATGAAATTAAAGAAAGAAAAACTGTTACAACAACATTACAATCTTTACAATGAAGGCATTCATTATATAATATTTGAGCAATCCAAACACCTACTAAACCATGTGCAATAAAACGAGAAATAGAAATAGTTAAATAAAGCCCCCTACTAACAATAAATTGCTGATGCTTAGTTGTAATATTTACTTCGAATGAGGGTTGAGTTGTATTATCCATTGTAAGCTTCTTTAGTAGGCCAAGATAATTTTGAATGACAGTTTGGGCATTCAAGTGTGCCATATTTTACATCATATTTACATACTGGACAATCATAGACTGTCTCTTTTTTACTTAAAGATTTCAAAATTTCAACACTTAGTAAAGCACCACCTATTATTGCCAATGCAGAAAGTATTCCATTTCCAATATCATTTTTATTTTTTGCCATAATTAGATTTATTTTAAAATGATAAACCAAATTTAAGGGATGGATATAATTAAAATCAAAGTAAATAATTTAATTACCCTTTATATAACGAAGTTGTTTGAAATTAATTTAGGCTTGTAA
>CAIVPM010000311.1 GCA_903907815.1 uncultured Chitinophagaceae bacterium
GCAACGTCAATAATCAGGCAACCATCAGCCTTATGCAGTCTACCATCCAGCCTAATCAGTCCATCTCAGCAAAAAATATTTTTTTTTAACAGGATAATCAGTCATACAACGAGGTTATTTCTCTTTCCGTCTCCCTTAAACGCTCAATCACCGTGCTTAATATTAAAATCGATGCATATAATCAATCAACCATCGTAATTATTGCTAAGGTTACCGTATAAAATTGGGTTTATTTATCCCAGATTACGCAAAAGAGTTCTTTAAGAAGGTTACAAATATAAAATAGCCCTGAAAGGGCAAACTAAATTAGCAACTGGTTACGATTGTACCGTTACCGAAACAGTGGCTACCATTATTCCTTCTACATTAGGAGGATTCACCTCTGCCATAGGCAGCAAAACCGGCACTGTAGCACTTAGTGCAGATGCACAGCCCCATGTATCTACTTACTTATTTGCACTAACACCACCAGAGGCTACCGTAAAGCAAATGGGAAACACGCTGGTTATTAATATTGGAGGTAAAACTATTTATGTTACAGCAAATACACATCATGTAGCTACTGCAGAAGGGCTTGCATCCGATGTTGCCGTATGTGCCTATGGATTAGCCCTTAACCTTAGAGGTTCTGGTCCGTTTATTAAATCAATAAAAGATGTAAAACCAGAATAACCAATTTGAAAATGAATTCTGAATACAAAAACTAAAGACTAAAGGTGTAAAAACTAAAGGGGTAGCAATGATTTATTCATTACTACCCCTTTTAAGTATATATTACTACTGATCGTTTATTTTTCTATCATTAATTTTTCGCTATAGTTGTAGCCGTCCTGTGTATCAATATGCAGTATATAAACACCATTATTGAAAGTGCTGGTAGAAAGCGTAAACTGTCCATTCTCCAGTTTTTGATTCGTAGTTTGTATCAATCTTCCTTGTGCATCGTACACAGAAACTTTAGCAGTGGTAGCAGCAGAAGCTATGTATACTTTAGACTGATATTTAGAAGGATTTGGTACAATTAATACATGATTGCCTTCTTTAGTAAAGTTCAGTTTTCTGATGTCAGAATAGGTAACCTTACCATCCTTATCAATACCTTTAATACGGTAATAATTGATACCCATAAAAGGATTCTCGTCGTGGAAAATGTATTCTTTATTATTGATACCTAAAGCAGGCGTTGTACCTATAGCATTCCATTCTTTACTATCAGCACTTCTTTCTATAGTATACAGACTGGTATTGGTTTCTACAGCAGCTACCCAACGAAGTAATGCTTGTTTATTTAACTGTTGTGCATTGAAACTTGCATACACAACAGGCACGGTATTAGGGGTAATAAATACTGGAATAGAAGCAGAATCGATAGCTTTATTAGAAGAATCGTATGCTACCAGTTTTAAGAAACCACCACAACCACTTGCTACAGAAATATCATCAATTACCCAACCTATGTTTGCTGCACCAGTTGAATTACCCAAATCGGTACTTACTCTGAAACGTAAAATGGTACTTGTATTATTCAAAGAAGACAAATTGGCTAAAGTATGTATAAATGCATTGCTTGAAGATCCGGTAAAGGCTGCTCTTTTTGGAATAGAAGAAACAGAAAGTGAATCGATAGTTCCATTATAAGGATTCTTGAATATTAATGGCTTAGCATCTATCCAGTTGGCACCATTATCGGTAGAATATTCTACCAATGCACCATCGTAACTATTTTCGAATTCGAATAAGTGCTGGAAAGACAAAATAGTAAATGGTTTTGGTGTAAATGCGGTAGAATTAATAGAGAAATCAGCTATTAAAGTATCATCATTTGCCCACCAGGCAGTAGAAGGGCTATAATATTTAGCATTGGTATTTGCCCAGTTAGAAGCACCAGAAATTACGGTATTGGTAAATCCACCAATGGTTTTAGTATCTCTGTTATCGTTGATAGCACTATCAATTACACAACCAGCACCTGTAGCTGTAACAGTTAAAATCTGATTACTATCAGCTGCGTTGGATACTAAATAGCTAATTGGATTATAGGAAACTTCATTTCCACTAGCTATTCCATTACCACTGGTATAGGTAATACCGGTAGGTAAAGTAGCTTTGATAGTGTAGTTTTTGGTAGGCGCCTTACAGTTACAATTGGTAGTAAGCGGAATAGTAACTTTTTGATTCTGCATAATTACAATTGGATCGTATTTATTGGAGAATACCACTTTTGAAGGAACGTCTGTTGCAGCAACCTGATCGGAAACACTACCAGAACTTCCTTGTTTAGCGCTATAGCCCATACCTCTTACTGCAAAAGCAGACCAGATAGCACATTTGTGTTTATTGTTGTATAGTATAGAATCGGCAGCCAGAATGGCGTTTCTAGCATCGAGGAAACCTGGTAAACAAGGTTGTAGCTTCATACCCTGCATAACCAGTTTTAAGGCAATAGTATTTCCACCTCCACCATTTGCATCATACAAATTTGGATTAATAGTACCTTCCTGTTTAATAATATTCCAGGTCATATCCCATAAAGCAGAACACCAAACTTCACCGATATAATGCACTTCCCCTAAAGAACCGCCAGCAGTTGTAGATATATCTTTATAAGTATGTTTATCAATGGTCATGCTGGTAGAATATGGATAGGTTCTAATACCTTTATTAGTAGTAGGTTGACCAATAACATAATCGCCCATTGGTCTTTTTAGTGTACCATCTGTAAGTTTTGCAGTAGCCCAGTTGGTAGTAACCATTAGTGCCACATAGTCGCTCCAGCCTTCACCACCTTGTTCTGCGTTGCCTAAACAACCAGCCTGAGAAGGGCCACCTGTAAGTCTGTTGGAAATACCATGGGTATATTCGTGCGCCATAACAGCATCGTCAAAATCACCATCCAGTTTAGGAGTATGTGTCCATAAATACATTTGCATTCTTCCACTACCACCATCTGCAGGAGTAGAGAAGTTTGCATTATCGGTACCAGAACCATCCTGTGCTTCTGCCTTTACGTAATCATTTCCAATACCACCACGTCCCATATTATCTTTCTGGAAATTTCCGCCCACTTCATCAAAACCATATTGATAAGTAATATCGTGCATAATATTATTCCAGTAAAACAGATTGGTAGTAGCCGCTCTTCTATTGGTAGGAGTTGTAGGTGCTTGCGTAAAATCTGGTACTTTACCAAAAGTTAAGGTAGGAATAGCTGTAGTTGAAGTATCAAAACGTCCTGGAGAGTTCTTGTTTAAACTATCGTCATAAGCCCAGACATTGTTTCCTTTGGTTACATTATAGTTAGTAGTACCATCGTAATTCCAACCATAAGTTCCTGCATTATTACCTACACCGGCTTTCAACCAAGGGTTAGTTTCGGTAGTCTGTAATCCATATAGTGGACTTTCGATTGGATAAGGTAATACATAATAAGAAGCTGAAGTAATACTAAGTGGAGGACAAGCAGCTACTTTATTAAAAGAATTTCTTCCAAAGTCTACATGATTGAATTTCAATCTGTTAGAAAGATTAGAATTAAAATTAGTATTAGCTGACACATTACTTTCATGATGGCCATAGTTACAACTTAAAGTCCAGTTGTTCTTTTCTAAAAAGCTGCCATTATTTGCATTTACTCTTACGTTCCACCAGTCAGGACTGTTCTTATCATCAATATTAATATTCCAGCTAAGGTTTACTGTATTAAAGTCATCGGTAGAAACCCATAAAAGCTCGGCTTCTATATTTTCTTTAGCAATACCACCATCTGTAAAAGCAATTTTATGACTATTTGCCAACTGATCGTTTACTACAGTAAGATTAACTGGTGAATTTAAGCCTAGTATATTGGCAGCCTGTCTTACTGCATCTGAAGCAGATAAAGCCGGGGATATAGGCGTATTATTCTTTTCTATTTGTTTTACAAACTTTCCAGCACTATAAGCCACTTTATTATCTACAATTGCAATTACTACTATTGCATTGTATACCTTGATTCCTTTATAGGTTTGTTGAAGATAGATATAATTAATATTAGAGCTTTTATCGAAATAAGCATCACTTACTATGTATTGCTGCTTCAACTCTGGAACAAATAGATTTGCTTTTGTACTTTGCAACATCTCTTTCACCTTAGTAGTAGTTAATGTTTGCGCCTGAAGGTTGGCAATAAAACTACTGAAAAATAACATTGCAGTAAGCAACCAAAGAGTACTTTGTTCTTTAAAAGACTTAAGCTTTACATTGGTAACATTAAAAGAAGAATACATAAATTTCATATTCATAAAACTGTTCAATAAAGTTAATTTAATTACACTATTGTTAAAAACGGAGGAAAGATAATGGGTTTGTTATTCTGCAAAATCAATTTAAGACTCATTTAAGTTTGATTTAAGAGAATTTTGTCATATTCCATTAGATTCCTCTTCAAATTATTACATACAATTAATTATGCGAATCAAGGGTTGAATAGTCAAAAAATAGACGAGGCGTAAAATTCGTTAATTGTTTATGCAAATAAATAATCTAATAAAACTTTACTACCACGTCTGCGACAAATATAATGAGCAACTTCGTTGGGAAGTACAAA
>CAIVPM010000312.1 GCA_903907815.1 uncultured Chitinophagaceae bacterium
GTCCAAATACGAAAGTAGCTTTAGATTCTTTTAATCCTTCTAAATCCACCTTACTTAAATCCCAACCGCCTTCTTCCATGCTATGTTTGAATTTATCACCATAGTTCATGATGCCTGCTTCAATCATTTCACGTAACAAGTCATTTCCTTCACGGGTTCTTTCTCCCACACCAGCAAATACGGAAAGACCACCGTATCCCTTAGCGATATTATTAATTAACTCTTGAATCAATACTGTTTTACCCACACCAGCACCACCAAACAAACCAATTTTACCACCCTTTGCATAAGGCTCAATCAAATCGATTACTTTAATACCAGTGAATAGAATCTCAGAAGCAGTACTTAAGTTCTCGAATAAAGGTGGCTTATTATGAATAGGTCTGGCACCCACTTTGCTTATTTGTGGTAAACCATCAATAGCATCTCCGGTTACATTAAATAAACGACCGTTAATACCATCACCAACAGGCATAGCAATAGGAATACCAGTATCTATTACTTCCATGCCACGAACTAACCCTTCGGTTCCGTCCATTGCAATAGTACGAACACTGTCTTCTCCTAAGTGTTGTTGCACTTCAAGAACAAGTTTATCACCATTATCTCTGGTGATTTCTAAAGCGTTGTAAATATCAGGCAGTACATTGTCATTTGGGAAATGTACATCGACTACTGCACCGATAATTTGTTTGATTTTACCTTTTGAAGCCATAAAATTATAATAATATTAAAATTTGAAATCTTGTTTATAGAATTTCAATCGGGCGCAAAGGTAAGGTTGACAAGATATTATCAAAATAAAATATGCAGAAAAACAAGGTTTTTTATAAACAAAGCTTAATAAATTGCTTTCAGTAATCCAAAGTAGTATTATCTGGCCTCTAAAGTGGGTAAAAACATCTCAGCAGGTAACTGAAAATAGTTTTTAAGTTTTAAAGCAACCTTAAGCGTTATTTCTCTTCTTCCAGAAAGAATGGAGGAAACATGTCCTTTACTTCCAATTAGCGGTTCTAAATCTTTTGCTTTAATACCTCTCTCTTCCATTTTGTATTTTATAGCATCAATAGGGTTTAAGGTAGGTAGTACATAATGTTTATCGTCATAATCCTTTATTAAAACCATCAACAATTCTAATTCTTCTGCTTCAGGAGTCCCTTCAGTTGCATGAAATATATCCATTAGCCTTTCACTTGCCTTATTATAATCCTGTTCTGTTTTTAATACTTTCCAATTCATAATCAATCAAATTTAAAATTTTGGATGTCTGTGTCAAATGTAATCGTCTCAGCAACTATTTTATCATATTCATTATGTGTACCAAACCAAATTACATAACATGCCTTTTGAATAAAGTTTATCGATACAATTAATCTAAAATCATTCCCCTTTATATTAAAAACAACACGGTTATTTCCAACAATGCTGGCATTACCATAAATCAATTTTAATTCATTGAAATTGGCAAAATCAAATGCAGGAAACTCACTCGACCAAAGTAGTAACCCTTTCTCTGCATTTGGATACTTCTTCAAATAATATTGAATAGTCCTCTTTACCAGAATCTTCATACTGCAAACATAACGAAAGTTTTCAAAAAGCAAACTTTCGTTTTCAAGAATAGCATAATAATGAATCAGATAGAATCCAGCGAATAATGATAAATTCAGTAAAATGTAGAATAAATAAGTTTATTTAACAATCTTACCAATCAAAACTGATATTGAATTAATACATCCGCATTTTGCGTTCAGCGTTTAGCGTTCTGCATATTTACTTTTTACTTTTTACTTGATTTATGGCGCGCCTTGCAGGCCCGGCTATCCGGTTGTATCTTTTTGCCAGAATCATATTAAGAGCAATAAAACCAAAAAGGCAAAAAGGATACCCCTACTATCCGTCGCGCATCGCTCATTACAATAAAAGCATAACTATTGGGTAAAAAGATAAATCATCTTATACAACAATCTCTTTAGCTGCTTTAATATGTCTAAACCTTAGGAAACAAATCTTATACGCTCCGGCACTCGACACATACCTTCAGGCAGAAATCTCATATGTTCAGGCACTTGACATATATCTTCAGGCAAAAATCTTATATGTTCAGGCACTCGACATATGCCTTCAGGCGAAAATCTCATATGCTCAGGCACTTGACATATGCCTTCAGGCATAAATCTTATATGTTCAGGCACTTGACACATATCTTCAGGCAACTTATATATATGTTCAGGCACTATATACATTTTATTTAGCTACAGCCATAATCAATCTAAACCTTTCTTATCTATAAAAATCAATCTTCAATGGTAGTAGTAAACCAAAAAAGGCAACTCTTTTCAGAATTGCCTTGTACATTAATAGTTTCATAAACAAAACTATTTTAAATATATCTGTTAATAATATTTTCCAGATATTCTTGTTTGCCACTTATAACTGCAGGTTCTCCATTTTCAATAGCATAAGCTCTTAAATCTTCTAACGATAGTTTTCCAGCTTCAAACTCCTTCCCTTTGCCTGCATCAAAAGAAGCATAACGTTCTGTACGAATCTTTTTATAATCAGATTTCTGCAATATATCATCAGCAACAATCAGCGCTCTTGCGAATGTATCTATACCGCCAATATGTGCATGGAATAAATCAGCAGCATCAGTTGAATTCCTTCTCCTCTTGGCATCGAAATTAATACCTCCACCACCAAAGCCCCCAGCTTCTACTATTACCAGCATAGCTTCTGTAATTTCGTTGATATTAGTTGGAAACTGATCGGTATCCCAGCCATTCTGATAGTCGCCTCTGTTAGCATCTATACTACCCAGCATACCAGCATCGGCAGCAATTTGTAGTTCATGCTGAAAAGTATGTCCTGCAAGAGTTGCATGATTAACTTCTATGTTCAATTTAAAGTCATTCAGTAAATCATACTGACGCAAGAAACCTATTACCGTTTCACTATCATAATCATACTGATGTTTGGATGGTTCGCAAGGCTTAGGTTCTATAAAAAATGTTCCAGTAAATCCATTCTTACGGGCATAGTCTTTTGCAGTATGTAAAAACTTAGCAAAGTGTTCTTTTTCTCTTTGCATATTAGTGTTCAATAAGGTCATATAACCTTCTCTTCCACCCCAGAATACATAGTTTTCTCCTTTCAGAACAATAGTCGCATCCAATGCAGCTTTCACCTGAGCAGCAGCATGCGTTAATACATGAAAATCTGGATTGGTAGCAGCGCCATTCATGTACCGTCTATTACTAAATACATTGGCTGTTCCCCAAAGTAGTTTTACGCCACTTGCATCTTGCTTTTGTTTAAGATAAGCCGTCATTTCCTGCAAACGTTGATCATTTACATATATGTCATTGGTATAGTCCACTACATCTACATCATGAAAACAGTAATAAGGCAGTCCAAGTTTGGTAATAAACTCAAAAGCCACATCCGCTTTATCCTTTGCTCTATCTACAGCATCGGTCTTTACAGTCCAAGGATATAACTGAGTAGGCTCTCCAAAAGGATCACCACCATTGCCACAGAAACTATGCCAGTATGCCACTGCAAATCGCAGCCATTCTTTCATCGTTTTACCTGCAACTACTTTATACTCATCGTACCAGCGATAAGCCAATGGATTATCACTTTTTAAACCTTCATATTGAATCTTTGGAATCCCCTTAAAGAATTCATTTTCACCCATTAATACTGACATAGTTATATATTTTTAATGATACTTAATTTATTTACTAATATGCTTTTCTAATTCAGACTTCCACTCTTCATACTTACTATTATACAATGCTGCATTATTAGGCATTAAAGTTTCAATAGGTGCAAAACCTGCAAACGCTTCTTTTGAATTTTTATAAAACCCTGCACCAATACCCGCACCAACGGCAGCGCCTACAGATCCATCACTGTCATATAATGATAAGCTAATATTTGTACTGTTTACAAATGCATCAGTAAACACAGCACTTTTAAACATATTCGATTTACCAGCACGAATATTTTGAATATACATTCCATTGCTCTTCATTATTTCTAATCCATATCGAAATGCAAACGCAATACCTTCCTGAGCAGCCCGGTATATATGTGCTGAGCTATGTTTATTTAAATCAATCTGACTAATATAAGCGCCAATATTTTGATTATCCAGCATTCTTTCAGCACCATTACCAAAAGGTAATATGGTTAATCCATCACTTCCTACATTAATTTTAGAGGCATCTAAATCCATCTCCTTATAAGAAAGATTACCACCAATATATTTCTTTACCCAACTGTTCATTATACCAGTACCATTAATACATAGCAGAACACCTAATCTGTTTAAAATACTTGAATGATTAACATGAGCAAATGTGTTTATCTTAGACTGTTTATCATAGGTCAATTTATCTGTCACCCCATATATTACACCGGAAGTTCCTGCAGTTGCTGCAAAATCCCCAGGATCAAAAACATTAAGCGATAAAGCATTGTTTTGTTGATCTCCTGCTTTATAAGTAACAGGGATATTTTTATTCAATGATAGAGCAAAAGCCACATTTGCTTTTAGATTCCCATGATTTGAAAAAACATTATTTATCTTAGGAAATAATTGTTTCTTAAACTCAAAATAATTTAAAATATCTTCCGATAATTCATCCCTTTTAAAATCCCAGAAAACACCTTCCGATAAAGCGGAAATAGTAGTGGTAGTCTGACCGGTAAGTCGCATAGCTATAAAATCACCGGGCAACATAACGGTCTTTATTTTGGAGTAGATATCTGGCTCATTTTCTTTAACCCAAGCAAGTTTCGATGCAGTAAAATTACCAGGAGAATTAAGTAAATCACTCAAACACTTTTCTTTTCCAATTACATCAAATGCTTTGTTTCCAATATCAACAGCCCTGCTGTCGCACCATATAATACTATCTCTGAGTTCGTTATTATTTTTATCTACTGCTACCAGTCCATGCATTTGATAAGCTATACCAATTGCACCTATATCTTTAGGATTGTATTGCTTAGTTGCATGTGCTTTTAAAATTGCTGCCTGAACATTTGTCCACCACATTTCCGGAGACTGTTCAGCCCAACCACTTTTAAGAGAACTAATTGAAGATTCTACTTCTGGATAGCTTACCTGAGCTACACATTTTGATGTAGCTGCATCTACCACAGATACCTTTATAAATGAAGTACCTAAATCAATTCCAAGTAATAACATGAAGTGAAAGTTTGAGATGCAAATTTTACTTTAAATACCTATAAAACAAACTACAATATTCACATATGTATATGCTATATTATCAATTAATTAAACCATAAAGATATTTTGAGTTAATATTGTAGCTAAATTAGTTGCTAATGCAAACTATTATTCAAAAAATACTGGTAGATGAAAATCATTCCTTTGCCTGTAGATATTATAAAACACCCCACTTCGAAACCAGCTGGCATAAACATGAGGAAGTAGAAATTATTAATATTACAGAAGGGTACGGAACAGCTTTAATTGGAGATTATATTGGGGAATACAAAGAAGGGGATGTGTTTTTTATTGCCAGTAATATCCCTCATTGGTTTAGAAAAAGTAATCAGAATATAATTGGGAATGCCATTGTAGCTCAATTCAAGAAAGCTGTTTTTGGAACCGAATTTCTTTCCACCCCAGAATTAAGAAGTATCAATCATCTATTACATAAAAACGAAGGTCTTAAAATAGAGAAGAAAACGAAAACACTTATCTCTAAAAAACTACAGGAATTAGAACAGGCAAAAGGCTATGCACGATATGGAATTTTATTGGATATACTCAATCAGATAAGTCAAAGCAAACAATTTTTAACGCTATCAAAAAACTTTTCTTCCGGCATTAAAAATATCAACCCTGTAATGGAAGATATAATTGAATACTCATTCAAAAACTATCTCACACAAATAAAGCTCTGCGATGTTGCAGATATGGCCAGTATGAGTATCCCTACCTTTTGTAGATTCTTTAAAAAGAACATCAAGAAGACCTATTTCGAATTCATTCAGGAATTACGAATTAATCATGCTTGTAAGCTTTTAAAAGAAGAAAATAAAACGATCATGGATATTTGCTACGAAAGTGGATATAATAGCTGGGCTCATTTTAGTAAACAGTTTAAAGAAGTCACTAAAAGAACTCCATCAAGCTATAGAAAAGAGTTTGCCGAAGAGCAAGCTATGTAGTCCTATTTATTAATTCTAAACCAATCTACATCCGCATATCCTCCTACCTTTTCACCAAAATTGCTATTGCAGAACAATCCAACTTTAGCACCAATCCACTTGTCTGGTATCGATTTAAAACTTGTTCCTATATCTATAAAATCAGTTCCATTTTCACTGAAACTAAACTTACACATGGCATCTGGAGCAGATACATGCACACTTAAATAGGCTTCAGCCCCTGCTATTGTTTTTTCTTCTACAATCTTTTCGGTCCCCCCTTTTAAAGCATCCTTACAAACTACCATTGCTACAGTATACCCTTTATCATTTTTCTGTAAAGAGAGATATGCATAATCGTTTCCCATAATCAGTAGACCAGCTTTTTTATTCTGCCAGTTATCATTATCTACATGATACTTAACCTTTGTAGTTGCTGTAAAAACAGGAGCAGGAAATTTCTGTAATAATAAATTAGAGGATGGCCACAAATTCACTGCATCCTTAGGTTGAGGGTACGTAAATAATCTCAGAAAACCTCTACCTTTTAATAAAGAATACCATTGTATTTTTTCATTAGCATGCCATTGCCATTGTACACCAAGTGAATCCGTATTAAACTCATCTGATACAGGCAAAACAGAAACTGGATATACCTTACCTACATTTGGTTTTTTATAAACCAGTACAGGCTCCCCCTTACCATCGCCATCATTATCTACACCTATTACTGGCCAGTCATTTTTCCAGGTCATTGGTTGCAAGTGTACAATTCTGCCATAAGCTCCTTTATCCTGAAAATGCAGAAACCAATGTTCACCCGTTTTGGTATCAACCCAAGCTCCCTGATGTGGCCCATTTACATTGGTTGTCCCCTGATCCATTACAATTTTCTCCTCGTATGGACCATAAATATTTTTAGATCTTAATATCAATTGCCATCCTGTTGGCACACCTCCTGCAGGTGCAAAAATGTAATAGAATCCATTACGTTTATATACCTTAGGACCTTCAACAGTTAGGTGATGATCGTGGCCATCAAAAACATGCTTTCCTTCATCTAAAACAGACATTCCATCAGCATTCATTTTAAATACAGTCAGCAGACTATTCACTCCTGCCCTGCTTGCAGCCCAGGCTATAGTTAAATAAGCCTTGCCATCTTCATCCCAGAATGGTGTTGGATCTATAATTCCTTTGCCTGGTAATACCAATGTTGGTTTACTCCATGCTGCAGCAGGTTCTTTAGCGGTGATAACATATATACCATAATCAGGATCGGGATAATAGATATAAAACATCCCATTATGAAATCGTATACAAGGTGCCCATACCCCCTTTCCATGTTGTGGTAAATCATATACTTCTGCCGGTATTTGTTTAGGCAATGCATAATTTAAAATTCGCCAGTTTACCAGATCTTTTGAATGTAAAATAGGTAAGCCCGGAGAGCAGTTAAAACTCGATGCCACCAGATAATAATCGTCTCCAACTCTGATAGCATCAGGATCGGAATAATCCAGATATAGTATTGGATTCTTATACGTACCATCTCCATTATCCGCTACCCATGGAGCAGTATTTAATTGTGAAAACGATTTTACAACCAATAACAATAGGATTAGTAAAAAAGCGTATTTTCTGCAGAACATAATAGTATAAATTGACGGTATTAAATAGTGTATAAATTCCTATATCCTTACGTATATTTTGATCATTAATTAAAACATGTATAACAAAATCTACCAGAGCTGATGAACATCGCTTCTGATGTATTGGTCGTACAGTTCCTGTACCCCTTTAAGTTGAGCTTCAGTAAGTTGAGGCTCATTAAAGGCAAGTAAATTACTTTGAACCTGTTCTTTACGCGATGCACCTGGTATTACACAACTTACGGTATTATTCATCAATACCCATCTCAATGCTACAGTTGCAAGATTTTGCTGTCCTGGAAAGATTGCTTTCAAAGCTTCTACAGCTGCTAATCCTTTCTCATATTGAATTCCAGAAAAAGTTTCTCCTTTATCAAAGGCTGCCCCTTCTCTATTAAAGTTACGATGATCTCCTTCCGAAAAGGAAGTCGCTTTACTATAAGTTCCAGTCAATAAACCACTCGCAAGTGGCACCCTTACAATAACACCAATATTCTTTTTAAAGGCCTCTTTAAAAAACAATTCAGCAGGACGCTGACGAAACATATTGTATATAATCTGAACAGAAGTAACATTTGGAAATTCAATGGCCTTCAAAGCTTGCTCTACCTTTTCTACACTTACCCCAAGATTTTGTATCTTTCCTTCTTCTTTCAGCCTTTCAAACAATTCAAATATTTCCGGGCGATAGTACACCTCATTTGGCGGACAATGTAACTGTATCAAATCTATTGTTTCCAGCTGCATTCTGCTAAGACTATCTTCTACAAATTTCCTTAATGCAGATGGCTGATACGCCTCATTAATATGTGGGGTCAATTGACGTCCACACTTTGTAGCTACATATATTTTCTCCGAACGGTTTCTAACTATTCGCCCAACAGCTATTTCGCTTTCACCTCCCGAATAAACATCTGCAGTATCTATAAAATTGATACCAGCATCTATCGCTTCATTCAATATTTTATCGGCAGTGTCATGGCTGAAATCATCACCCCATTTACCACCTACCTGCCAGGTTCCAAGACTGATTGCAGACACCTCAATATTTGTTTTCCCAAGTATTCTATATTCCATAATTCATTATTTTGTTAACAATAAAATAGTCAAGTCTATAAAAATCTCAACCCTTCTTTATTCAACTGTCTATATTGATCATGATTAAACTCATACAAGAACGAACCCTTTTTCGACGAACCTTTATCCTTCTCATTCAGCTTTACCAATAGCCCTAAAGAAAGTATTTTTTTCGTAAAGTTTCTATTATCAAAGGTAGTATTATATACTGCTTCGTATAAAGCCTGCAATTGTTGTAAGGTAAATTTCGCAGGCAACAATTCAAAACCAATGGGGTGACTAACCACCTTTTCCTGCAAGCGCAGAATAGACAAATCAATCATTTTCCTATGATCAAAAACAACCGTAGGAAGCATATCCAGAGAGAACCATTTGGCATGATGCTCTTTCATTAAGTCTTTACTATAATCATCAATCTTAATCAAGGCAAAATAGACTATGGATACTACCCTGCCTGCGGTATCTCTCTCCACATCCCCAAAGCAATATAACTGCTCCATATAAATTTCGCTCAATCCTGTTTGCAAACTCAAAACCCTTGTTGCAGCAGCATCTACACTCTCGTTTTCTTTTACAAATCCGCCCATCAGCGACCACTTACCTATCTCCGGTTCTATAGCACGTTTAACCAATAATGCTTTAAGGTCTTTACCATCAAAACCAAAAATGATACAATCTACAGCTAATAATATTTTATCAGTATTTTTATATACGGTATTTTTCATTACCAGAATTTAATATACAACGCAGATAACAGCATCAATATTATCACAATTAAAACTATAGTAGAAGGTTTCACTTTAAACATGGCACTATCTATTTCAAATGCATTTGGATTAACCTTAGGACCGCCAAGACTAATACATATCATAGTAATAACCGTAAGTATAAACGACCATCCCATATTAATTAAGAAGGGTATTTCATAAACCCCTGCTTTGTTTAAATAGGCGCTATACATAATTGTTTCATGACCAAATAAACCCACTGCATAATTGTTGAAGAATATAGCCAGCAAAAATCCAAGTATCATTCCTACCAGAGCAGCAGTTCCAGTAGTTCGTTTCCAGAAGAACCCAAGTATAAACATCGCAAATACTCCCGGACTAATAAAGCCGGTATATTTTTGAATAAACGTAAATCCACCTTCTCCTCCAATGCCCAGTAAATCTTTCCAGGTAAACATCAAAGCAATTATCATAGAAACAATTACCGTCAGTCTACCCGTAATAACCATCTTCTTTTCATCCGCATCTTTCTTTATATATTTCTTATATACATCTAAAGTAAAAATGGTAGAAATACTGTTTGCTTTACCGGCAAGCGAAGCAACTATAGCAGCAGTTAAGGCTGCAATAGCCAAACCTTTTAACCCTGCAGGTAAAAAAGCTAGTATGGCAGAATAAGCACCGTCTTTAGCCCCACTAAATCCTGGCAACTGACCATGCTGATACAATACATACGCTGCAATACCCGGCAACATAACTATTACAGGCATAAACAATTTTATAAATGCAGCAAACAATAATCCTTTTCTGGCAGTTTCCAGTTTAGCACCCAATGCACGCTGCGTTATATATTGATTACATCCCCAGTAGTTCAGTTGTACAATCCATTGTCCGGCAAAATACATTGCAATGCCTGGCAACACAAGATACTTATCTCTTGCCAGCTGTCCAGCAGCACTCATATCATTATTATCTGGCTTAGGTAGCATCATTTTAAAATGCTCCGGCGCCTGTGCCAGCAAGGTTTTAAATCCAGTAATAGCACTACCATCTGCTGCTCCGTTTATTCTATGATCCACTATTTGTAAGGCCATATAAACAGTAGCAAAACCACCAATAATCAATACCGCCACTTGTATCACATCGGTAAACCCAATCACCTTCATTCCTCCCAGTGTTATCAATAAGGCCATTGCCATTAACACTATCATTACTATATGCAGATAGCCACCACCCAATAGGCCATTAATTGCCAGTGCTCCCAGATATAGAATAGAAGTGAAGTTGACAAACACATACAAAAACAACCAGAAGATGGCCATAATAAGTGCCACCGTTTCATTATACCTCGTCTTTAAAAACTGAGGCATAGTATATATCTTATTCTTAAGATAGATAGGTATAAACCAGACAGCAATAATAATCAGTGCAATTGCAGCAAGCCACTCGTAGGCCGCTATAGAAACGCCCACAAAAAAGCCTTCACCACTCATGCCTATAAACTGTTCAGCAGAAATATTAGAGGCAATCAACGATGCTCCAATTGCCCACCAGGTAAGCGATCCTTCTGCCAGAAAAAAGTCGTGCGTATCCGTTACCGCTTTTTTCTTACGCTGATAAACCCAGTAGCCATAAGACGCTACAATAACAAAGTAAATAACAAAAACAAATTTGTCAGAGAAAGCAAGATTATTCATATGTTTCTTTCGTTTATAAAATTACAAGCAAGTTTGTACATCAAAATTAGCATACAATCATATCTAAAATAGCATAACAACCCACCGTTTAAAAACGCTAAAATAATAGAATCTTTTTAATAAATGTATAATTTACATTTATTTTTATCATTACTATCCAGAATAGCATCTTCTACAAGTTCTTTAGCAACTAATAAATATAATATATCGATTGCAAAAATTGATTTATTATCCAATTATACAAACCGCAATTTGTTCATATAAGTATGCTATATTATCACCAATAGAACATATTAATCATTAATTCATCTAATATTGATAATAAATAAAGTATTAAACAGCGAAAGCTGTACTTTGTATTTGTATTTACTTTTAACGATTTAAACGTTAAACGCTTGAACGTAGCTCTCTTAAAACAGCTCCTGCAATCTTTCATCCGTATAATCGTCTACAAAATAGAGCACGTTAGGTAGGTGTGCAAAGTCAGCTTCTTTATGATAGGTTTTAATCACCACCGCCTGCATACCCGCATGCAGCGCAGACTCCACTCCTTTCGGAGCATCCTCAAATACTATGCAGTTTTTATAATCCACCTTCAGTGCATCCGCACATTTCGTAAAGGTTTCAGGGTGCGGTTTACTTATCTGTACATCTTCGGCACTTATCACCGCATCAAAATATTTATGCAGCTGCAGGCCATCCACTATATAATCTATATTAAACATTATCGCAGCCGATCCTATAGCCATTGGTATGCCCTGTGCATGCGCTTTCTCCAAAAATGCTTCCAATCCCTTTATTAGTTTTAGGTGAGGCGTAAATTCTTTCTGATACCCTATTTCTTTATTCACCGAAAGCCGATGCATTTCTTCGGCAGTAAAATAATCTTTCCCAAATATCCTTTCCAGCAATTCTATGTTTTTTCCATACATCTCTTTTTTCACTTCTTCCTGTGTA
>CAIVPM010000313.1 GCA_903907815.1 uncultured Chitinophagaceae bacterium
AAAACTTTAGTTCTTATTCCCTATGGTAAGTAAATAATCAAACAAATTAACTTCAGTTGAAATACCAAGCCTTTTTCGCAATCTATATCTACTTATTTCTACTCCTCTTACAGAAATATTCATCAATGGAGCTATTTCTTTAGTCGAAAGATTCATATTAAGATAAGCTGCTAATTTAAGCTCAGAAGGAGTAATGGTGGGATGTTTAAGTTTAAGCTCCGCTAAAAAGTTATTATGAACTTTATCGTAGTGTTTGGAAAAAGCAACCCATTCTTTATCTACATTCTCATCTTCTGTAAGCGATTTAATTAGTTTTCTTAATTCTTCTACAGCATGAGGGTTATTATACTCACGCATTATTTTATTAATCTCGCTCTTCACTTTTGATATAAGCTCTCCTTTTTTTACCAGATGCATTGCTGAAGAAGCTAATTCTGAATTTTTATAGTCTAACTCTATTTCTAGTTTCTCATTCTTTAAAGAGATAATTTCATTTTCCGTCTTGTTCCGTTCTAGTTCATGAACATATATAATTTTTTGTTGCTCCTTCAAATGTATTTCATGCTGTAGTTTAAACTTTTTCTGTTGATGTTTATAAAATCTAAAACCAATAAAAAAGATAAAGAAAATATATACTATTTTGGCCCAGATATTTAAATACCATGGTGGTAGTATCCAGAAAGAATAAGATGCTATCTCCGAATCACCACCAAGATTATTTCTGGCCTTTACTTCAAACGTATAATTACCGGAAGGGATATTAGTGTATTCCTTTTCAGTTTGTTTAGTCCAGTTACACCAGTTATTATCAAAGCCCCTCAAGCGGTAACTATATTCTAAACCTGGCTGATAACCAAATAAGGCTGTAGAAAATTCGAAGTGTAATGCCTTCCATCCGTATTTTACAGTAGGTATATTTTCAAGAACCTGAATTTGTTTTTCATTAATATCATTAAAGTATCCTCCAAATAAAACACTATCCTGATTATCAATGATTTTTACATTCCTTATTTGTACATGTGGAATATTAGTAGAGAGTTTATATTTTTCATAATCAATAATATAAAAACCTTTTTCTCCACCAAGAATGATATTGTTTTGATTAATAGGGTAAATGAAGTAGAAGCCACTTAATAGCTTATCATTTAGTTCTGGAATTGGAATTATAACTGGTTTACTATTGGAGTAGTCAATTACACTAAGTTTTTTCTCATGAATAAACCAGATATTTCCTGCAGAATCTTCTTTCAGATAACGGATACTTTGTTGGCCTAGTATTTTTGAATAATATGCTGAAGGTTGAAAGTAATCTTTTTCTGCATTGTATGTATAAACCCCTTTTTCAGTAGCAATAACTAACTCGTTTTTTATTTTATATACATAATTGTTGAGGGTAGAGGGTAATCCATTTTTGGAAGTATATAAATGTTTTTCAAATTGTAGGGCTCCTTTTGGAGTTATTTTATATACCCCTAAGTATGGATGGGAAACCCAGAAATTATCATCAGCATCAATTGCTACAAATCTGGACGATTCATCGAATCCAGGAATATTTCCTGCTTCAATAAAGTAATTGTTCTGGAAGTTAAATAAACTAATTCCACTATAGCTTCCTGCAATCATCTGCTGACTGGGAAATGAATTAGTACTGGGTGTAAAATTCCAGAAACCAGGTGTATTCGAAATCGGATAAGCAGATAGCCCATTAACTATAAAAGCACCCTCATGATGACCAAGCAATACCTGATTGTTTACTTCCGACAATCCCCAGGTTTGCCCTTTTGTGTTATTTACTAAGTTGAAACTGCTTTTGCAAAAGCTAAAGTCCTTCATTTTCTGAATAGGTACAGCGTATAAACTGTTTGCAGTACCAAGATACAAGGTATTGTTGTGAAATAGGGCTGCATATCCTGCAGCATCTAAGAAAAAGGGGTTAATCTGCTTAATAGCACTGTTGTAGGAAATTAAGTCAATACCATTATCAAGGCCTAACCATAAATTCTTTTGATGATCTAAAAAAATACATAGAACATTATTGTTCTGTAAACCCTCTACTTTGGAAAAATGTTGAATTATATCTCCTTTCTTGTCAATTACTATTACCCCCGAATTACTGGTGCCCAATGCTATCAGATCATTGCTAACTAATGTAGCACAATATATACGCTGATTTTCAAATATACTATTATTATTAGAGGTTAATTTAGTTATACCAGAAGAACTCATTATAAATATACCATACTTAAGAGTAGTGACATAAGAACTGTCTTTAGAAATGGCAATAATTCCAGTAATGGGGCTATTTAATGGCAGTATATTTTTTTCTAAAATAGGCTTCCATAAATTATTATTATAGCATAAAAGCCCCTTTTGGTATTCATGAGCATACATTTTACCATTACAAACGCCTAAAAAAGACCATTCGGCTGCGGTACTATAAACCGAAAAATTATCATTATTTAATTTAAAAATCTTCTTTGTTGTTCTAAAAAATACATCATCTCCATTGGCAATAATATCCCAGACATCACCAAAATGACGATGTTTCTCCGGTATTAGACTAGTAAGTGATTTAAAAATGAACTGCCCGTTTTCAGAAGGAGTAAAATATCCTAGCTCATCTTGCCCTCCTACATATATTCTTCCTTTTGGAGTAATTTCAATCGATCTTACAATCATTTTGTTGGGTAAAGGATACAATTTCCAGTATTTACCATCAAAAGTTAACACTCCATCGTTGTTAGCAATGTAAATAGTGCCGTTTTTGTCTTGTTTTAT
>CAIVPM010000314.1 GCA_903907815.1 uncultured Chitinophagaceae bacterium
AAACTAAGAAATAATAGTCCTTTTAGATAATAACCATACTCCCCTTGGTTTTCAATTCGTGATGCTGAATTATCCCAGCAATCCAACAATAAGATAAACCAGTAAACTACTAACCCATGCTTTTTATAAAACTCAATCATAATTATTATTTCATTTGTTTAAGGAAATATAGTTAGTTTGCTAACTATTAATTTAAAGAAAACATCACTATTTAACTACAAATTAAACAGAATTTAATCAATATGACAAACGAAGAGAAAAAATTTATTGATTTCTGGTCTGTAAAGCGGGATAAGAAAAAGACCTTAAAGGATTATTTAAGTGGTGGAACTATTGGAATATTAATAGGTATAGGTACAATTATAAGCTTAGCTTCAGGGTGGTATCAGCGGGCAAATATGGAAGCAGGAGCAAATCTTAATCCTATGATTCTTTTTGTTTGCATATTTGCTATTGCTGTTTTTTTAGGTTATTTCCATTATCAATATTCCTGGGATAATAATGAGAAAAGATACTTGCAGATAATGAATAAAGAAAAAAAGAAGGCTGATTCTGACATTCATCAAAATCAGCCTTCCTGATATTATAATTCTGTTGCAAGTTGCAGGTTTCTAGTTGCCAGATACAGTTTTGTATTACTTGTAACTAGCTACCACCAGTAACGTGCAACTAATAATCCAAATTAATTTAGTTACTTCTTACTTGTTTTCTCTTTCATTTCCTGAACCTTTTTCTGCGTTTCCATTACTTGTGTATAACGCTCCTGCCATTTACTTTTCGTTTTAGGCTTCGTTCTTGCTTCCTGCAATTTTGCCAGAATCTGATCGTGATTAATGATGTATTTCTGTATAATAAACTGTAAAATCAAGGTTAAGGTATTAGAAACAGTATAATACCAGGTAAGAGCCGCTGGTAATCTATTGAAGAAGAACAGCATCATAAATGGAAATATGTACGGCATATACTTCATAGCAGGATTATCCTGTGTAGGAGTAGAACCCATATTATACATAGAAATAGCGAAACTGGTTATAACAGCAGTTATAGTAAATAAACTAATGTGATCGCCAAAGCCCATTGGTATTGTAAACGGAAGTCTTGCTATAACATCGTACTGAGATAAATCATGGCTCCACAAGAACGATTGTCCTCTGAGTGAGATATTTGAATTAAAGAAACTAAACAAGGCAAAGAATATTGGAATCTGTAGTAATGCTGGTATACATCCTCCTAATGGATTTACGCCAGCTTCTCTAAAGAGCTTCATCTGCTCCATTGCAAACCCTTGCTGATCTGCTCCAAACTTCTTCTTCAAACCATCTAATTCTGGTTTAAGTGCTTTCATCTTTGCACCACTTAAATAACTGGAATACGTTAATGGAGAGGTAACTAAACGGATGAATATAGTAAGTAACATAATTACCCAACCAAAATTAGCCACTAAGCCTGCAAAGAAATCGAATACAGGACGTATAATATACATGTTAATTGGTCGAACAAAAGCATATACATCTCTACCTAAATTTACAATTTTAGCCATTCCTGGCGCTTGCTTATTTAGAATAGTATAATCGTTTGGACCATAATACAACTGTAATGGAATAGATACCGCAGCACCAGCTGGTATTTTCATTTGAAGTGATGCATTTACTTGACCAAGTACATTAGAAGAGTCTATTCCTCTTTTCCACTGTAAATTACCACTTGTAAAGCTATTCTTAGCTATAATTGTTGTATTAAAAAATTGCTGAACAACACTTACCCATTGTACTGGCTTTTCGAAAAGATGTTCCGTTTTTGAAGAGATATAATCAAATTCATTATTCTCCGAGAAACAGATATTAGTCATCTGACGCTCATATTGCTGAGAAGCTTCTGCCTGATTTGGCGAAGATTTTAGTATGAAATTTACTTGATTTCCTGTAAATAAACTTCCTGCACCTTGTACATCAATATTCCAATCTACAGTATATTCATTCTCTTTCAAGGTATAAGTATGATTTATAACTCTACCCGAAGAATCTTTTAAAGAAAACTGTATGGATTGGTTATCATTATTCTTTACAACAGGGTTAGCAGCAAAAAATAATTCATCAGTAGGAACTGTTGATATATTACTGGTATTAATTGAATAGGTAAGAAAAGCGCTGTCATTGCCTAATACAACATCCTTTTTATTGTAATCTTTATAAGCTTTAAGCTCAACATGCTTAATTCTTCCACCTTTATTGGTAAAAGTTACTTTAATCAACTTGTTTTCAATAGTAGTTAGTTCTTCTTTACCAAAAGCTGAGGTACTAAAACCAGCAGATTTGCCCACCTTAGCTGTAGAATCTTCTTTTGCAATCAATTTTGCATCAACAGGTTTAACTTTAGTAGCTTCTACCCTGGCAATGGAATCTTGTACATGTTTTTGTTGGGTCATGTAAAACTCATTGGTCTTATTTACTTGCCAGAAGTACAAACCAAACAAAATAGCCAGCAACACTATACCGATGACGGTATTCTTATCAAATTTCATTTATAGATTTTTATTGTAAAATACTTGTTCCTAATAAAGGGCGCAAATGTAAGGATTGTCTGTTAAGTGAATATAAAACTATGTGATAATGGGTAATATATAGGTTTTGGATACCTTTTAGTTCAATGAATGATACAGTATTCAATTTCAGGATAGACTAAAACATCTTATTATATCTATATTTAATTTCAGGGTTGACTAATACATCTTATTATACCCATATTCAATTTCAGGATTGACTAATACATCTTATTACATCCATCTTTAATTTCAGGATAGACCAATACTTCTTATTATATCTATCTTCAATTTCAGGATTGATTAATACTTCTTATTTTATCTATCCTCAATTTCAGGATAGACTTAAAATCAATTTTATATCCATCCAAGAATTATTTAATGACCTAGGAACGTATATGAGTCTATCTTTTTATTATTTATTGACCTAGGAACGTGTAT
>CAIVPM010000315.1 GCA_903907815.1 uncultured Chitinophagaceae bacterium
AGGATGTTGATGTATCAATTTATAAAGACTATTTTACTGAAGAAGAATGGGATAGAATTAATTCATCCAATAATTTATATAAAACATTTTATCATTTATGGACGAGAAAAGAAGCTATTATAAAAATAATAGGTAAAGGAATATCTGAAGAGCTGAAAAGTATTGATGTCCTTAATGATATTGTATTTTATAATAACAATATATTCTACTTGAATAGCATTGATATCCATCCTGACTATTGCTGCAGTTTAGCAACCACTGTTAATGAAAACGAGATAATAATAAGCAAGAAAGAATTATATTAGGGAGAAAGGTAGTAAAACAAAAAAAGCATTCAAATGAATGCTTTAATGCTGAGTAGCCGGTACGGGAATCGAACCCGTCTTTGCCCCGTGAAAGGGGGCTGTCCTAACCGATAGACGAACCGGCCATCTCCTAAAAGGAGTGCAAATATAGAAGTGTAGAAGATACTACCAAATTTTTTATCAGAATTAATTTAATAATCGTTGATTTTCAATGTAAAATAGTCTGAAAATAATTTTTAAAACGGCAGAAAAACCTATCCATTTGCATAATCTTCCAGGTATTGAAACCTTTGTGTGAGTTGACCTTTACTAAGAATTGTTGCTTTCTTAATAACATTACTATCAGGATTATTAAAGTTGTCGAGAATATATTTTAAAATTTGTTCTCCAAAATACCCACTTGCATCTCTTGGTAGTTCATTTGGCAAATTTCCTACGGCCATCATATCAATACTGGTTTCCAGATAAGGTGCAGTTTTATTACCTGTAGCAATATCAACACCATACACTGGATTGCTAATGGTACTATCTCCAAGATTACAAGGAACGCTACCACCAGCATCATCAGTAATATCAGCAATTGATTTTATGGCAAAGTCGCTTCTTCTGGCTGTATCCCATGTAAATAATCGTGGTACATTATTATCCCAATATATACCGTTCATTAAAATATCTGTTTTAGAACAGAAAGGTTCAAAAAGACAATCGTACTGTTCTGGGTTTGCATGAAAGTTATCTCTCTGATAGCTCTTGGTTTCTCTATTCTGATACAATGTTTTTCCTTTAAGATGTACATATACCGGATAGGTAAAAGTACTGTTCAGATATTCATCTGGTTCTACCTCCTGAATGTCCAGCATATTCATTACTTCTACAATACCATGCGCCACTCTGCCACTACCGGTAACTGCCACCCTTAAATTGGGCAGTTTAAGCCCGAAATAAGACTTAATCAGTTGTCGGTAATCTCTTGCCTCCCCTACTCTGCCAAGCTTGTATAAACCGGTTCTATCGCCATAACACATTATGCCATTATGAGCCCCTACTATTCCTGCAAAGAATCCAAAACCAATAATACGCTGACCATCTTCGTGTTCAAAACATTCAAAGTCAATTAAAGTATTTTGATTATTAATCAGCGTCTTAAAAAGCTTTTGATTATAAGGTTGTTTCTTTTTGGTATGAGAAAAAAATACATAGGTCTTATTGGGAATTAATTGTGCCACAGGAACTTCTTTAATACCAATTAGTATATCGCAATTACTTACCTCTTCTACTACCTCTATTCCAAATTTTTTATACTCAGCATTCGAGAAACATCTGTTCTCTGATGATTGAACAATTACTTTAATATCTGTCTTATTTTCATTAATCCATTTGCATTGTGCAGGCGTTAATGCAACTCTGTTATCGGCAGGTATTTTACCTTCTCTTATTAATCCAATAGTCAGCATAAATCGTATTCTTTTTTATATCTTTTAATCAATCAGCATAGTGCTAAAAAAGATTCAGTTTTGAATCATGAAGATTATTATCATGATTCAAAACTGAATACAAATAAAGCGATTAAAGCTTAACTAACAAGTGGTAGTATAAAAACTACCTTATTTTAGTTTAGTACCACCGGCAGTATAGATAGCTGTTTTTTCCATTTTCACAGCACCAAAACCTGGATCTTTCTTTACCTTATAAATTCTTTTTTCTACAATATGACCATCATGGCTATGGAACTTAGCTAAGGTAGGAGCCAACACTAAAGAAACGATAGACATTAATT
Source organism: uncultured Chitinophagaceae bacterium (assembly GCA_903907815.1). GTDB lineage: Bacteria > Bacteroidota > Bacteroidia > Chitinophagales > Chitinophagaceae > CANFLJ01. The sequence goes on from CAIVPM010000315.1 coordinate 2,083, forward strand.
TGATCAGGATATTCATAGATGGACCAGAAGTATCTTTAAAAGGATCACCAACAGTATCTCCTGTTACAGATGCCTTGTGTGGATCAGATTTTTTGAAGTGCATCTCACCATTAATTTCCACTCCTTTTTCAAAGCTTTTCTTAGCGTTATCCCATGCACCACCAGCATTGTTCTGGAACATTCCTAATAGTACACCACTTACAGTAGCACCAGCAAGGAAACCACCTAAAGCTTCAGGGCCT
>CAIVPM010000316.1 GCA_903907815.1 uncultured Chitinophagaceae bacterium
ATTTAAACATAATTAAATTTCTGATTGAAATAATGCAATGGGAAATTGGCTATCCCTTTATTTTAGAAAGAAATTCATCTTTCTTTCTCTGTGATACTTCAATTTTTCTATTGTCCTCCATTTCTACATAGCCACCCCTTCCTTTATAATATTTTTTGATATAATTTACATTGATAATACTGGAATTGTGAACTCTGAAAAAGATGTTTTCTGGGAGCATATCTTCGAAATCCTTTAATGTTTTAGAAGTAGTCTCTACTTTACCTCCTTTTATATAAAGTGTTGTATAACTTCCTTCTGCCTCCAGATACATGACATCATCAATTTCTTCGAAAATTATACCATCTTCTGTAGTAATACCAATTTTCTTTTGTCCGGTTTTTTCTGTTTTAAGATTACTTAAAAGAGAATCAATACGCAAAGTCACATTGGTTGTTTCCAGCTTATTTCTAACTTTTAATACTGCTGCTTTCAACTCGTCTATATTCACTGGCTTTAGTAAATAGTCAATAACAGAATATTTGAACGCCTTGATAGCATAATTATTAAAGGCAGTTATAAATATCACTTCAAAGTTAACAGGCATAAGTCTGTTCAGTAATTCGAATCCATTACCAAAAGGCATTTCGATATCTAAAAAAACCAAGTCAGGTATCTCTGCATAAATCAGTTTCTCTCCATCAGTTATATTATTAGCAGTTCCTACAAGGGTTACATCAGGACAGTAACTATTCAACATTTCTGTTAAGGTAATGACATTGCCTTGCTCATCGTCTATTATTATTGTTTTAATCTTTTTCATGCATATTTAAATTAATGGTATTCTAATTACAATTTCAGTACCCGAAGACTCTCCAGCATCGTTCATTAGATCTTTAACTTCAATAGTAATATTATTTTCAAGACTTGTATTTAGTAATTCAATTCTTCTTTCTGTCAATAACATTCCTTTACTCTGATATTCAATATGCTCCTTGCTTTTCAGCAATAAAGCTGCTGCTCTTCCTACCCCATTATCTGTAATGGTACAAATCAGAATATTATTTTGCTGTGTAAAATTCACAACTACAATCCCCCCTCCACCTTTTTTATTCCTTATTCCGTGCCTTAAACTATTTTCTACATATGGTTGTAACAACATAGCAGGCATTTCGGTAAAATCCTTTTCGACAGTTTTATCTATATTAATTTCAAACTTAAAATTATCTCCATAACGCAACTGTTCCAAATCGAGGTATTTATCCAGGTAGGCCGCTTCTGCTGCTACAGTAATATATTTCTTTCCTGAGTTATCAAATGTATTTCTTATAAGATTTGCGAATTCTGTAAGGTATCTGTTAGCTTTTTCTTTATCGTTCAGCATAATAAACTGCTGAATAGAATTAAGACAATTAAAAATAAAATGTGGATTCATCTGAGCTTGTAAAGCACTTTGTTCAAGCGTTGCAAGTTGTTGTTTTATTTTTGCCTTCTCATTATTAGACTCCTGAATTAACAAATAGCGTCTACGAATAACAAATCCTACTAAGGTAACACTTGAAAGAAACACAATTATCCAAAACCATATTGTTTTCCAGAATGGAGTAGCGATATCAAATATTACTGTAATAACATCACTTTTCTTTCCAAACTTATTTACAGCATATAACTGAAGTTGATATTGACCTGAGGGTAAGGAAGGGTAGGATAGACTATTCAACCTTGTAATTTTCCATTCTTTGTCTATCGGAAATAGTTTATAACGGTAAACTATATCACCTCCGGACTTGAAGGATATAGCAGTATAATTAAAAATAATATTGTTGTCTTTATACCCTAAATGAATATTATTGAGTGAATCTAAATGTTTATCAGAAACAGTAATATTTTCTAAAACCAGATTACAAATTGAAGTATGAGATATACTATTTATATTAAAATAAGTTAACCCTGCAGGACTACCTACATAAACAATACTATCTTTTGAATAAATGGCATTGATCACATCAGATGGCAACCCATCTGATGAGCTATACTTTATAATGGAATAATCTGAATTACTTATATCTACTTTATTAAGTCCTTTATTGGTTCCTACCCATAAATAATTATTATCTAAATACAATGCTTTACACAGGTTACTACTTAAAAGATTCGCAGTGGTAATTTGTGCATCTACTTTTCCACTGTTATTGACATGAAGTATACCTGTATCATTAGTTGCTACCCATAAACTACCATCTTTAGCTTTAACCATATCGGTAATACGCCTCTTTAGAATAGGTGCATCTATCGATAAATCCTTTATTTTTTTAAACTTGTCAATTAGCTTTACTCCTTTCAATGTACCAACATAAATGTTATCTTTATTACAAATAACTTTTGTGCCACGTTCACTTAAAAGATCATCAACAATTTTCATACTTTTATTATTGACTTTATAAACATGGGAATTGGTTGACACAATCAAATTATTATCATCAAATACATCAATTGACTTGATTGGTCTGAGTGCACTATATAGTGGATTATTATTTTTTAATTTCAGCAAATAACTATCGAATCCTAAAAACAAGTTATTCTCTTTATCAATTTTCATACAGAATAATCTTTTATCCTGTCCTTGATTATCGAAGTTATTAAAATTAAACTTGTTTATTAATTGATCATTTTTAATGGTAATAAGATTTCCGGTCGATGTACCTGCATTTACTATATCTCCCAATGGGCAAATTGACATAACTTCTCCATCTTTCAGATAACTTTTTATCGCAGTTGAACTTAATTTGTAAATACCATTTCCTAATGAAGCAAACCAGATATTCTGTTCATTATCTATAAATATTCTGGAGATTTTCTTACCAGGAAGCATCCTGTTTTTAAAATCTACTATTCCATATGAATTCATAAAATAGCATCCATCATTCAAAGTACTAATTATATAATGCTTAGAGTTATTTATTTCACTTATTGAAGAAAAGCCTTCATGATAATTTTTAATTTCGAAGAAAGGAAACCCTCCATTTGGGTTAGTTGCTAATTTATTTTTTAAAGCAAGACGATAATAAGTAGTATCTACTTTTCTTACAAATTCGATGTTAGATTTTTTAATTTCAAACTCATTTTCATTTATAATTGCAAATAATCTGTTTACCCCATTCTCTGGTTTATAATACATATTCAGCATCTTAAACTCAGAAAAGTTAGGACTATATTTCTTCAATAATGAGTCCAGACTTACAACTGCAACTTTTTTGCCATCTTCTTTCAATTCATAAATCATGGAATTACATACTAATAAAAAGCTGCCATTATCAAGAACACAATAGTATTCAATACGGGTTTGAAAATCTATATCAAACACTTTTCCAGCGTCATATAATTTGCCTTTATAATAATAAAACAAACTTTTATTAAAAGGCATAATCCATACCCTTCCTTTTTTATCAGCACATACTTTCAATACTTCATTATCAGTCAGTCCATTATCAGTTGTAAAATTTTTAAATGTTTTTCCATCAAATCTACTTACCCCAAACTCAGTTGCAAACCATATAAATCCATCATTATCTTGGGTAATACTGTATACTGTAGAACCTGCTAATCCATCCTTTGTATCGTAATGAACATAGTTGTACTCTTGCCCCAAAAGGAACAATGGGAAAATACAGCAAATGATATTGAAAAACGGTTTAAACATTGATGGTTAAAAAATATACTAAGGGTGGTAAATATAATAATGAATTAAGTCAACAACTACATTTTTCACAAAATAATTGTTACTCATTGAATATAAATGTAGGAATTAATACAGCAATTATAACACTTTATTGTGGTATAACTATCTTCTCCCCTAAGAATCGAGGTTTTTTGCTAAACAAGTAATCCAGAAATACCTTTACTCTGGCAAGCTTTTCCCTCAGCTGAACTCTTACCCCTACTGCCGAAGGAACGTCTTTTGCATTAAAACCAATAGCATATATGCCTTCTCTATCGGCAATATAAAGTGCTCTTTCGTTGTGAAATTGTTGCGAGATTACCGTCACAGAATCCTGTCCGAATATCTCTTTCAGGCGAATCATAGAATCAAAGGTTCTAAAACCAGCAAAATCCATGTAAATAATAGAAGAATCAATACCTGCTCTCATAAGATCGGTACGCATTCTATAGGGTTCATTGTACGATACCGTACTATTATCTCCACTAATAATAATATACTTTACTTTATGTGCTTGTATAAGGCTTATTGCAGCTTGTATACGATAGGTATAATAGGGATTAAGGGTATGGCGGGACAAATACTTGGAAGTACCCAGCAATAAGGCAACACTATTGTAAGGCACCTTAGTCACATCGTCATACAGTTTGCCTTTCGATGCGTTTATAATAGTTTTATTACAATAAACCACAGCGATAAAAGCCAGTAAAATTGTGGCGAACAGAGCAATAAGAACTCGTTTCTTCCACATAGTATTGTATGTTTATTTTTTCTTGAAGATGTTGTTCACAGCGCCACCAAGCATAGGATACTTTTCTTTTACGTAAACTGCAATAGTCTCGATGGTTTTCTGTGCCTGTTCAGGAGTTACTCCTGCTTCGTTTACTATTCTTGCTATTAACTCGTCCATACTATTTATGTATTATGCAGTAAATATACTATTTAGTTTATGAAAAATTCTCTGGTCTCATCTGAGGGAACAATAATACATCCTGAATTGAAACATTATTCGTCATCAGCATACAAAGACGGTCTATACCTATACCTATACCAGCAGTAGGTGGCATACCATATTCCAATGCACGTAAGAAATCGTGATCAATAAACATAGCTTCATCATCGCCACGCTCCATCAGTTTTACTTGTTCTTCAAAGCGTTCGCGCTGATCAATAGGGTCGTTTAACTCACTATACGCATTTGCAATTTCTTTACCATTTACCATCAATTCAAAGCGCTCTACCAGTCCTTCTTTATTACGGTGTTTCTTGGTAAGTGGACTCATTTCTACCGGATAGTCCGTAATGAAAGTAGGCTGTATATAAGTATGCTCGCTGGTAGCTCCAAATATTTCGTCTATCAGTTTTCCTTTACCAATATTATTAGGAACATCTATTTTTAGTTGTTTACAAACATCTCTAAGGCCTGCCTCGTCGCAACCACTTATATCAATTCCAGTATTTTCTTTGATTGCATCAAAAATGGTAATACGTTTAAATGGTGCTTTAAAGCTGATCATCTTATCTCCTACCGGCAATTCGGAAGTGCCATGCAATGCGATAGCAATCTTCTCGAACAGTTGTTCAGTAGTTTCCATCATCCAGAAATAATCTTTATAGGCAGTATACCATTCCAGAATGGTAAACTCAGGATTATGGGTTCTATCCATCCCTTCATTTCTAAAGTTTCTACTAAACTCATATACCCAGTCGAAGCCCCCTACTATCAATCTTTTTAAGTAAAGTTCATTAGCAATACGCAAGTAGAAAGGCGTATCCAAGGCATTGTGGTGGGTAATAAATGGACGAGCAGCTGCTCCTCCAGGAATAGCCTGTAAAACTGGAGTATCAACTTCCAAAGCTCCTCTTTCGTTCAGGTACTCGCGAATGGTGTTGACCATCTTGGTTCGCTTTACAAACGTATCTTTTACTTCAGGGTTAATAATTAAATCTACGTAGCGCTGACGGTATCTGAATTCAGGATCTGTTACTGCATCAAATACATTCCCTTCCTCATCACGCTTTACTACAGGCAATGGTTTCAGCGATTTGGTTAATAAGGTAATAGATTGAGCATGTACCGAAGTCTCGCCAGTTTTAGTAATAAAACCAAAACCTTTACAACCAATTATATCACCCAGATCCAAACCATGTTTAATCACCTCATCCCAGAAGCTTTTATCTTCACCAGGACATAGTTCATCTCTTTTTACATACAGCTGAATAATGCCTTTACTATCCTGTATTTTTATGAAGAATACTTTACCCTTATCGTTAATGGTCATTATTCTTCCTGCCACACATACAGATGCAAAATCTGCTGCTGTCTCTTCGGTAAACCCTTCTTTAATGTCGGTAGAAAAATGGGATACAGGATATAATTCTGCAGGAAAAGGATTTACCCCTGCTGCAACTATTCTTGCCAATTTATCTCTACGTACTATTTCCAGTTCACTTAAATTCTGACTCATTATGTTCTTTGCTTTAAAGGGCGCAAATATAGGTTTAATG